>JBDTJJ010000001.1:0-5467 GCA_039935895.1 Bacteroidia bacterium
TTGATATGATTGACGATAACATTTTATGCTTCTACTAAATTATTTAAACGATAATAATGTTTTACGTCTTTTATAGAGTTTGGATTTTTTACATACTCTTCAAACTCAGCACGGAAATGGCGAATGGCTGCAGCAACGGGCCACGCAGCAGCTTCTCCTAACGGACAAATAGTTTTTCCTTCAATTTTACCTTGTATATCCCAAAGCAAATCAATATCAGCTACTGTACCTTTTCCACTTAAAATTTTCTGTAATATTTTTTCCATCCAACCTGTTCCTTCACGACAAGGAGAACATTGTCCGCAAGATTCGTGATGATAAAAACGCGAGAATGTATATAGATTTTTTACAATACTTGTGTCTTCATCCATTACAATAAAACCACCAGAGCCTAACATGGTACCTGTTTGAAAGCCGCCATCACCAAGACTTTCGTAAGTCATTAAGCGAGGCTCGCCTTTAGCCGTTTTTAAAATTAATTCCGTTGGAAGGATAGGTACCGAAGAACCTCCTGCTACAACGGCTTTCATTTTTTTACCATTACGGA
Source organism: Bacteroidia bacterium (assembly GCA_039935895.1). GTDB lineage: Bacteria > Bacteroidota > Bacteroidia > B-17B0 > Aurantibacillaceae > PALSA-968. The sequence goes on from JBDTJJ010000001.1 coordinate 548, forward strand.
TGCCTCCACAATATTCTTCACTATAAATAAAATCTTCAACAGTAACACCTAATTCAATTTCATAAACACCTGGTTTATTAATATGACCCGATGCTGAAATTAATTTTGTTCCGGTAGATTTTCCAATACCAATTTTAGCGTATTCTTCGCCACCCATATTTATAATAGGTACAACGGCAGCAATAGTTTCTACGTTATTTACAACAGTTGGGCAACCATACAAACCAGCCACAGCCGGGAATGGAGGCTTAATACGCGGGTTACCACGCTTGCCTTCTAACGATTCTAATAAAGCAGTTTCTTCTCCACAAATGTATGCACCGGCACCAACCTGCACATACATATCTAATTCGTAATCGGTACCTAAAATATTTTTGCCTAACATACCTGCTGCATAGGCTTCTTTAATAGCGGTTTCTAAAATGCGAGATACATAAAAATATTCTCCGCGAATGTAGATGTAACAAGTTTTTGCACCCAGTGCGTAAGAAGAAGTAATCATTCCTTCTATCAAAGCGTGCGGATGGCGTTCCATTAAATAACGATCTTTAAACGTACCTGGTTCAGATTCATCGGCATTACAAACTAAGTAACGCGCAACACCTTCGGGCTTTGCCAAAAAACTCCATTTCAATCCTGTTGGGAAACCCGCGCCACCACGGCCACGCAGACCAGATTTTTTTACCTCATCGGTAACTTGGTCGGGTGTCATTGTTTTTAAGGCTTTCTCAACCGAAGCATAACCGCCGTGTGCACGATACACTTCATAGGTATGAATGTTTGGAACGTGATCGTTATGTATTAAAAGTTTCTTTCCCATTACAAATTATATTGTGTTTTGGTAATCTAAATCCGTGTAACTTCTTAAACGATTTTCGTTTTTATATTTTTCAATCAGGTTATCTACTTTTTCAAGCGTCAAGTTTTCGTGAAACGAAGCTCCGCATTGCAGCATTGGCGCTGTTCCGCAAGAACCTAAACATTCGGCAACTTTTAAAGTAAACATACCATCTTTAGTAGTTTCGCCTACTTTAATGTTTAATCTTTTTTCGATATGACGAACAATATCTTCAGCGCCGTTTAACCAGCAAGAACTTGTTTGACAAACCTCGAAAGTGCATTTGCCAACCGGTTTTAAGTTGTACATGCTGTAAAAAGAGGCAACCTCATAAACTTCGATAGGTTTAATATGTAAGATAGAAGCTACATAATCCATTGTTTCTGGACTAAGCCAGCCACCAAATTCAGCTTGGGCAACGTGCAAAACAGGCAATAATGCCGATTTTTGTTTGCCCGCAGGATAGCGTGTCATCATTTCCTGCACAGTAGCCATAGCTGCGTCACTAAATTTTAGCGCGTCGCGTTTAGCTTGGTCAAAATGTTGTGTTCCGTGTACCTGACTTCCCATTTAATTAAAAATTTATAATTAAAAATTTAAAAGGTGTTAGATTTTAAATTTTACTTTTCGTTTTAAATATTAAAATTAATTTTTAGTTACTTTCTGTTTGCTTTTCAATTTTATAATAATTGTAGCTATTACTTTTTGTATTTCGCTTAATTCTTTTTCGCATTCGTTCAACTTTTCCGAGCTAAAAGAATACGCTTCTTTTATTATTTTCAACCAATATTCGGTTTCATTTGCAGATTTAAGAGCGATTGACAAATATCGTATTAATTCTCTTTCAGAAGAACTAGATTTCCCCTCGTGAACATTTGCTCCGATAGAAGTTCCAGATCTTAATACCTGATTAATAATTGAAAACGGAACACTATTTCTTTCTAATTCTTTTGTCAACTTAACAATAGAAATTGAGAATTCAACGGTCCAGTTTTTAATTTCTCTTTTATATTCCACAATCAAAGAACGAATTTTTTACTCTTTTAAATTATTACTTCTTAATTTTTAATTATGCTACGCATCCAATTCTCCTGCAATAACGTTCATACTACTCATTGTTAAAATAGCATCACTTAACATGCCGCCTTTAATCATTTCGGGATATGCCTGGTAATAAATAAAGCATGGTCTGCGGAAATGCAATCGGAACGGTGTTCTTCCGCCATCGCTAATTAAATAAAAACCTAACTCGCCATTTCCACCTTCTACGCAATGATACACCTCTCCTTTAGGAACATCGGTTTCGCCCATCACAATTTTAAAGTGATAGATTAATGCTTCCATGTTGTTATACACTTCTTCTTTTGGAGGAAGGAAAAAATCGGGAATGTTAGCGTGCGTAGCACCATCTGGCATATTTTTCAATGCTTGATCGATAATTTTTAATGATTGCCACATTTCTTCCTGACGAACCATAAAACGATCATACGTATCACCAGCCGTTCCAACCGGAACAATAAAATCAAAATCCTGATACGATGAATACGGATTCATAACACGAACATCATAATCAACACCGGCGGCACGTAAATTAGGGCCTGTAAAGCTATATTCTAAAGCTCTTTCGGCAGAAATGGGGCCGCACTTAATAGTACGATCCATAAAAATCTTATTGCGTTCTAATAAATTAGAAAACTCAACCAAAGCCTTTGGATATTCTTTTAAGAAATTACGAATTTTATCCCAGGTATGTGCAGGAAAATCTCTATCGAAACCGCCAATACGACCAATATTAGTAGTTAAACGAGCTCCGCAAATGTCTTCAAATATGTCGTAAATTTTTTCTCTCCATTGAAACAAATACAAAAAACCTGTTGTAGCGCCTGTATCTTGCCCAATAATGGTATTGCAAATAATATGATCTGAAATACGAGAAAGTTCCATAATGATAACGCGCATATAATCTGCACGCTTTGGTATTTCTGCTTTAATTAATTTTTCAACTGTCATGTGCCAGCCCAAGTTGTTGATGGGCGATGAGCAGTAATTCATTCTATCAGTAAGGGTAGTAATTTGTGCGTAAGGGCGACGTTCTGCTATTTTTTCAAAAGCACGGTGTATGTAGCCAATAGTTGAAACGGCGTCATGAATAATTTCGCCGTCCATTTTTAATACGTTTTGGAAAATTCCGTGCGTAGCAGGGTGTGTAGGCCCCAGGTTAAGCGTAGAATATTCTTTTTCGATGGTATTTGCCGGAGGCGTAGTCCCAACTCCCTCGTGCGGAAAGTCCCCTCTAATACGATTTTTTTTATGTTTAGTTTCCATTATTCCTTGGTTTTAGGGGCTTTATCGTCCAAACATTTTATCACTCTTATCTTGTCTTGTTTGATCTTCTAATGGGTATTCTTTTCTCAACGGAAAAATATCCATTTCATCTACATTTAAAATACGTTTTAAGTTAGGATGCCCCATAAATTTAATGCCATAAAAATCGAATGTTTCGCGTTCCATCCAATTGGCAGAAGGCCACAAATCAGTAGCAGTAGGTATTTCGGGGTTACTCATTGGGAAGAAAGATTTTACACGTATGCGGTAATTTTTTTGCATGTTGTGTAAATGATAAATGGCACCTAAATGTTTTTCATCGGCCGTTTGCATGCCTGTTAAATCTGTCAAAAAATGAAAGTTTAAATCAGCATCTTCTTTCAAGAATTTTAAAACTTCGTGGATTTTTTCTTTGTTAACGGTAAACACAGGGTAATCATACAACAATTCGGCACTTTCAATGCTTCCATGAAAATGCTCGTGTAGTTTTGCGTTTACTGTATCTAAAAGTTCTTCCTTTGTCATTCTGAATTTTTAATTCTAAATTTTGAATTATTCTTTATTCCATTCCGTAACTAGTCATTAAGTGCTGATATTCCGGAGAATTTCTGCGACGTAATGATTCATTTTTAGCTAATTCTTGTATTTTTAAAATGCCTTCTATAACCTGCTCTGGGCGCGGAGGGCAACCCGGAATGTAAACATCAACAGGGATAATGCGATCGATACCTTGTAAAACGCTGTATGTATCAAAAATACCACCGCTGCTGGCGCAAGCACCCATTGATAAAACCCAACGTGGTTCGGCCATTTGCTCGTAAACTTGGCGCAAAGTTGGACCCATTTTTTTAGCAATAGTGCCCATAACCATTAACAAATCTGCCTGACGAGGAGAGAAACTTAAACGTTCCATACCAAAACGAGCTAAATCGTAATGAGATGCCATGGTAGCCATAAATTCTATACCGCAGCAAGATGTGGCAAAAGGTAGCGGCCAAAGTGAGTTAGCGCGCGCCAAACCAATTACATCTTCTAATTTTGTGGCGAAGAAACCTGGTCCTTCAAGTCCTTCAGGGCTTTTGGCGATTTCTAATTTTGTTCTTTTTATAATTTGTTCACTCATCTGAATATTTTTTTAATCTTCCCAAGTAAGCGCCTTTTTGGCAATCATGTAATAAAAGCCAACCAATAATAATATCACAAACGAAAACATTTCTATAATGCCTGTAATTCCTAATTCTTTAAAATTAACTGCCCAAGGGTACATAAATATTACCTCTACATCAAACAAAACAAATAAAATGGCTACTAAAAAGTATTTAATAGAAAAAGGCATACGTGCATTTTCTTTAGATGCTATGCCGCACTCAAAGGTATCGAGTTTAATTTTTGTTTTACGTTTTGGCCCGATAGAGTGGGTTAAAACCATTGTAAAAACCACAAAACCTGCGGCCACAATAAACATTAAAACAATAGGTAGATAATCAAGAGGGGTGCTATTCATTATATACGAGTTTAAATTACGCACGCAAATTTAGCATCTCATTTGATTAAAGCTAAATTTATTCGATAATTTATTACTTTTTTAATGTTTAAAACATAAAAAAGTCCTGTAAGCAGAGTTTACAGTACTTTTTATTGATTGATTCTAAATATTTGTTAGTCTTCTAGTTTTTTGTAAACCGAATTATCAAAAGCTAAAATAGCGTAAAAAATAATATTTAAGAAAAGTAAGCCAAGTGTAAAGCCTGCGCCCT
>JBDTJJ010000002.1:0-6755 GCA_039935895.1 Bacteroidia bacterium
GCAAAGGCTCCCAACCTGATTACTTTATGCGAGATGACATTTAGCGGTAAATAAAAAAAACGATCGAATGGTAAATTCATTTTGGCTAGTTTATTAGAAAACTCTGCTACCGAAAAAAACAAATACAAAACACCTAAAACAATTTGCATAATAAACAAGGTATTTCCTTTAGGAGTACCTAAAAACAAATAGCTGCTTGTAACAATTAAAGCAACCAGCAGCGCCAATTGTTTAAATAAAGAAATAGTTAGTTTTTGCATGTAATTCGCTCCGTTATGGTCGTTCGTTATAAATAACTTCTAAAACAGTTTGTCCAACAACCTTTAAAGTTGTTTTATCAATTAATTTTATGTCGTCAGCAAGTGTATGATGCTCTGAAAAAAAACTTTTTTTAGCTGTATCATAGCCAATAATATCTACGCAAGGTATGTTTGCAAATTTATTAATGTATAAATGATCGTCCGTAATGGGGTCAATCTCATTTTGAATAAAATACGCTGAGTAACCTAAATCGTTGGCGGCGCTCCAAATTCTGTTTACAAAAGGTGCAGCATAAAAAAGAGAAACTTTTTCACGAGGAAACGTAATATTTTTTGTTCCAACTAAATCTAACAAAATACCATACTTGGCTACATAGCCTTGTTTATGCGGGTTTTTACTCCAATATTGCGAGCCCAAACCCCAATCATCTTCCATACCTTCGCCTGCATACGTAACCCTGCCTTGTCCGTAATCTTCCATATCCCAAAGCATAATATCTATGCCAATATTTGGTTTTTGTTTTGCTAAAGCACGGGCAACTTCAATTAAAATACCTGCGCCACTTGCGCCATCGTTAACACCCGGACAAGGTTTATTTGCATTTGCTTTGTTGCTGTCTTCATCGCAAAACGGACGAGAATCCCAATGTGCACAAAGCATTACACGTGTTGTTTGCTCTGGATTGAAGGACGCAATAATGTTTTTCGATAACCATTTTTTTTGATCGAAGGTAGTTACCGTTGCTTTTTGTACAAACACCGTTGCGCCATATTCCTTAAATTTATTTTCAAAATACGTTGCCGCTTTTTCGTGTGCTTTGCTGCCGGGTTCGCGCGGACCCATATCTGCCTGAATTTTTATAAAAGCGTACGCAGAATCTGAATTAAAATCGGGTGCTGCAACATGTTTAATTTCAGGTTGAACTACTTCAGGTTGTTTTGTTTCTACGGTTTTGTTATCCGTACACGAATAAAAAATTAAGATACAAGATGCAATATATAAGAATTGTTTTTTCATGATTACTGGTTCAATCTATTTTCAATATCCATTCTTTGATGCAAAATCCTAATCACATCTATCACTTGCTCATTTTGTTTTTTATAAAAAATCAAATGCGATTTAACTTTTGAAACTCTATATCCCTCTTTTAAACCATCTATTGATTTTCCACTTTCAGTGTTTTGAACAATGTATTCTATTTCTGCCATTATCAAACTGTAATATCTATCGGCTTGTTTTACCGACCAAGTTTCTTTTGTGTACAACCAAATAGTATCTAAATCATTTATGGCTTCAGCACTTATTCGGTACGTCTTCATAAATGTTTTTTGTGCAATTCCTTCAGGTGTTTTTTTGAATTAAAATTTTCAGTCATTTTACTTTTTTCACCTACTTCTAAGGCTGCTAAAAGTTTTTTTGTTTTTTGTTCTTCGGTTTCCAAAAGTCTTAATGCTGTTCTGATTACCTCACTAACAGAAGTGTATTTTCCTGTTGCTACCTCTTGGCTTACAAATGTGTCAAAATGCTCGCCTAATAGTATGGATGTGTTTTTTCTCATACAAAAATTGTTTTTTCAAAGATACCAAGTTTTGGTATCCATTCCAAAAATTTAACTAATTGTCCACGTTGCGCCTTCTTTACCGTCTTTTATTTGAATACCGCTTTCTTGTAAACGATTGCGTATTTCATCTGATGTGGCGTAATCTTTATTATCTTTTACTTTTTTACGAAGGTCGATTACCAAGTCCATAACACTATTTAAAGCCTCAGCGCTTTTTCCGCTTTGCTCTTCGCGTTTAATGCCCATTACATCCACTAAAAAATCTTGATAGATTTTTTTTAGTAAAGTAATATCATCAGCCGTAAGTGTTTCTTTTTTATCGTTTGCCGAATTAATTATGCGAACACATTCAAACAATTGAGAAAGTAAAATAGGTGTATTAAAATCATCATTCATAGCAGCGTAACATGCTTCCTGAATTTTTTTAATATCCGATGAAGATGTTGCTGAGGGTATTAATTTATCTAAGGTGTTGTAACTTTCTATTAAACGATTGTAGCCTTTTTCAGAAGCTTGTAATGCTTCGTTAGAAAAATCTAATGTACTTGAGTAATGTGTTTGCATCATAAAGAAGCGCACCACCATTGGGTTGTAAGCCTTTTCAAAAAGTGGATGTTTGCCATCTAATTTTGCTTGCGAGGGTGTTGCGCTTGGAGAATCGGCAGCTAATTTCATGCCTGTAAATAATTCTACCGGAAGGAAAACGTTACCTAACGAGCGCGACATTTTTTGTCCGTTTAGCGTTAACATATTTGTATGCACCCAATAATTTACCGGTGCAGCACCGCAACAGCCAACGCTTTGCGCTACTTCATTTGTGTGATGGGTTGGTATTAAATCCATACCACCGCCGTGTATATCAAATGTTTCACCTAAATATTTCCGACTCATAGCCGAGCACTCAATGTGCCAGCCCGGAAAGCCGCTTCCCCACGGAGAATTCCAACGCATAATATGTTCTGGCTTTGCCTTTTTCCAAAGCGCAAAATCTAATCGTCCGTTTTTTTCTTCTTGTCCGTCGAGGTCTCGTGTATTATTAAGTTGATCTTCTAAATTTCTTCCTGAAAGAATGCCATAGTTATGAGCTTGTGCATATTTCTGCACATCAAAATAAACGTTACCATCTTTTTCGTAGGCATAACCTTGCTCAATAATTTTCTGCGTCATTTCAATTTGTTCAGGTATATGTCCAGAAGCAGTAGGCTCTATACTCGGTGGAAGTAAATTCAACAGACTAAGCACTTCTCTAAAACCAAAAGAATAACGCTGCACAATTTCCATAGGTTCTAATTGTTTCAGGCGCGCTTGTTTGGCAATACGGTCTTCGCCAATGCCATCAACTTCGTTTTCTAAATGCCCAACATCGGTAATGTTGCGCACGTAACGCACTTTGTACCCAATGTGTAAAAGATAACGATACATAATATCAAACGATGTAAACGTGCGGCAATTGCCAATGTGTACATCACTGTAAAGAGTTGGCCCGCAAACATACATGCCTACGTGCGACTCATTTATAGGTTTAAATAATTCTTTTTTGCGAGTTAATGTGTTATGAATATATAGTGGCTGCATAATATTTTAATGGCTGTAAAAATACCTTTTTTTATGGGAGATTTACGTTAATTTTTTGCTGCAGATTGGATGAATAATAAACCTCTTCTGTTTAATTAAGCAGGCGTTTGCTTTTCAAAATTTGAAATTGCGTTATCTAATCTTTTTAAAGAATCTTCTTTGCCAAAAAGTTCAAGCATTTCAAATAAGGCTGGTCCACCACCAACACCTGTAATAGCAACTCTAAATAATTGCATAACTTGTCCGGTTGGAATAGTTAATTTTTCGGCAACTGCTTTAAAAGCTTGCTCGGTTTCTACGGCCGTAAAATTTTGTAAAGCGCTAAATGAAGTTTTTACTTCCTTAATAAATTGAAGGGTTTGTGCGTTTAGACGTTTCTTTAAAACTTCTTGATCATAAGTAGTTGGTGCGATAAAAAAGTAAGAGCCCAGATTCCAAAATTCATTTACAAAATGAGCTTTCTCTTTTATTAATTTACAAAAACCTAATAAAAAGGTATTAGAAGTGAGATTTGAGATATGAGATTCATCAACGTTTGCCTTTTTTAATTCTTCTACTAAAAGTGGCTTAAATATTTCTACTAATTCAGCATCGGTTTTTTTACGAAGGTATTGTTGATTGAACCATTTTGTTTTTTCTGGATCGAATTTTGCACCCGCTTTATTTACTCTTTCAAAAGAGAATTGAGCAATTAATTCTTCCATAGAATAAATTTCTTGGTTATTTCCTGCGTTCCAACCAAGCATAGCAAGCATATTGACAAATGCTTCCTTAAAAAAACCACTCTCACGGTAACCAACATAACTTTCGTTGGTACGTTCATCAAACCAGTTTAAAGGAAACATAGGAATGCCTGATTTATCACGTTTACTTAATTTACCATTTCCATCGGGTTTTAAAATTAACGGAAGATGCGCCAACTTTGGCATTTGCTCTTCTAGCCCTAAATAACGATAAATTAAAATGTGCGCAGGTGCTGATGGAAGCCACTCTTCACCACGTACAGCATGAGAAATTTTCATTTCAATATCATCTACAATATGCGCCAAATGATAGGTTGGCATGCCATCGCTTTTTAATAAAACTTTGTCATCAACTTGCGAAGAATTTACAACCACCCAACCACGTATAATATCATTAAAACGAATTTCTTCATTACGAGGCACTTTTAAACGAACTACATAAGGTGTGCCGGAATCTAACAATTTTTTCACTTCGTCTTCGCTAAGCGTTGTTGAGTTGCGCATATTTTGACGAGAAACAGCATTGTATTGAGGAGCTACAACCTTAGCTGCTTCTAAACGTTTGCGCATTTCATCCAATTCTTCCGAAGTATCAAAAGCATAATATGCGTGCCCGCTTGCAATTAATTTATCAGCGTATTTTTTATAAATACCCAATTCTTTACGCTCGCTTTGGCGATAAGGCGCATGAGGTCCGTCTCCAAAACCAACACCTTCGTTAGGCTCAATGCCGCACCATTTAAGTGCGTTAATAATATATTCTTCGGCACCGTTAACGTAACGGGTTTGGTCGGTATCTTCAATACGTAAAATAAAATCACCGCCATGTCTTTTGGCAAATAAATAGCTAAACAAAGCGGTGCGCACACCACCCATGTGTAAGCCACCTGTAGGGCTTGGGGCAAAACGTACTCTAACTCTTGGCTCGCTCATAAAATAATTTTTGCAAATATAAGCTAAATGGCTAATTTAAAAGTTTTAAAAGTGTTTTATGAGATTAAAAAGTACATGGTTTATCTTTAGTTTTTTCTTTTTCAGTCCTTGGGCTTTCTCACAAAATCAAATAGATTCTTTATTAAATAATTTAAAAAAAAACTTATCCGATACAGAAAAGATAAAAACATATTTACTTCTTTCGGGGAAATATAAAGCTACCAATTACAAGAAAAGTGTTGATTATGGTTTAACCGCTCTTAAAATAAGCGAAGCTGGTAATTATAAAAAACAAACAACAAACTCGTGTAAAGTATTAGGTAAGTTTTTCTTTGAAAAAGAAAGGTACGATTCGGCGTTACTTTACCTAAACAAAAGTTTATTGTTTATTGACGCAGAAACAGATGTGTTGAATTATATAAACGTTCAAAAAAGAATTGGAACTATTTATTTTTATACTTCCAGCTACAACAATGCATTAGAGGCTTTTTACCAATGTTTAAAGTTTGCCGAAAAAATAAAAGACACAAAAGAAATTGGTCATGCTTTAGCAAATATTGGCAATGTTTATAAAGAAGAAAGTAAATATGATGAGGCATTAGTCTATTATAAACGCAGCAAAAAATACATGCTGGACTTAAAGGATAGTAGCAAACTAGCACCCGTGTATATTGATATTGGAAATGTATATTACGAATATGCTAAAGAGAAAACAAAGGGAGTTATCTATTACGATTCGTCTATGGCAATGTATAAATCTGCTGAATTTATTTTACATAATTACACTGATTCTTCCGTTCTATCTATGTTGTATTGTAATATGGCAAATATTTATGCAGATAGAGGACAGTTTGCTGCAGCTATCGAAAAATTAAAGAACTCTATTTTAATCAGAGAAAAAACTCAAAACTTTACGCAAATTGCCGTTCAATATCAAGACCTTGCTTCTATTTATTTAGAAACGCATGAATATGATTTAACAAAAAAATACTTAGACTTAGGACTGGAAGCTGCTTCTGAAAACAATGCTTATCAAGATTTAGCCACCATTTATAAAGATTATGCTGTTTACTATGCCGCCACAAATAATTACAAAAAAGCGTATGAGAGTTCGCAATTAAACAAACAATATGCCGATAGCTTTTTTAATGAAGAAGACGTTGAAAAACGCAAAGAACTTGAAATGAATTTTTCTTTTGAGAAAGAGCGTGAAAAACAAAAATTAGAAGAAGATAAAAAAGAGCTTGTTCATGCCGAAGAAAAGAAACGCAGTCTTATCTACTTGCTTATCAGTGTTTGTGGTATAGTAATTGTCCTATTTATCGCTCTAATTGTTTATCGAAATTTTAAACGCACACAAAAAGCACATATTATTATTTCCAAACAAAAAAATGAAATTGAAATACAAAAGCATTTTGTAGAAGAAAAAAACAAAGAAGTGATGGATAGCATTCATTATGCAAAAAGAATACAAGGAGCAGTATTTACTTCAGAAAATTATATAAAGAAATATGTAAACGACTTTCTTATTCTTTACAAACCAAAAGACATTGTAAGTGGCGATTTTTACTGGGCACTTAACCTAAATAACAAATTTTATTTAGCTACCGCAGATTGCACCGGGCATGGTGTACCGGGGGCTTTTATGAGTTTATTAAATATCTCCTTTTTAAATGAAGTAA
>JBDTJJ010000003.1:0-6664 GCA_039935895.1 Bacteroidia bacterium
TAGTACGATGAAGGCTTTGCTGCCCCATCATATCAATAGAAAAACATAATGTTAAAAAAGCTATAAAAAAGTAAACCCGCACAACATACTATAACGAAAAATAAATGTACAAATTGTTTGCGGAATAACATTTAACGCCATTATTATGCAGTTACCCACCCGCTTTTTTGGCTCTATAACCAGCTTTTAGTAAAATTTGCAGCACTTTATCGCGATGATCACCTTGTACAAGCACATTTCCGTCTTTAACATTGCCGCCAACACCGCATTTTTGCTTTAATTCTTTACCTAATTTTTCAATTTCTTCATCAGTGCCCACAAAGCCCGAAACCCTTGTCAGTAGCTTACCGCCACCTAATCTATCTAAATGTATGCGTAGGTTTTGTTCTCCGGCAGATAACGCTTCTTGCTCTTCATCATCAGCATTATTAAACTGCATATTGCTGTTGGTTGAGTACATCAAACCGCCCTCGCTTTCTTTTTTGTTTTTTTTGCTCATTGGTAAACAAATATAAATAATGTTTCAATTATTTCTTTATTAGCTAAAATAAAAGTTAAATTTTAACTTAGCTTTAAATACAGCCACCATGAAAAAAATAACTGCAATTTTAAGTCTTATATTAACTATAAACTCTTTTGCGCAAGCACCTACAAATTGGCAAAGCAGGGGCATTGGTGGTGGTGGCTCGTTATTTTCGCCGTCTATAAATCCTGCAAATCATAACGAAGTATATATTGCCTGCGATATGGGCGAGCTTTTTCACAGCACAAACGCTGGCCAACAATGGGGTGAAGTAAATTTTACGCAGATACAAGGCAACCATGATAGTTATGTGTGTTTTACCAATAACCCAAACATACTTTACACCGTTGATTATACAAATTTTGATAGTGCGAGTTATATTCGTCCGATGAAATCCATAAATGGTGGTACTACTTGGACCCCCATTGTTAATGATCCTTACTCATCTAACCCTAATGGAGGTATTGAACGTTTATTTGTGGATTACAATAATCCTAATCATGTTGTGTTGGCAGATTACAGCACTATTTATTTTTCATCTAACGGAGGCACTTCGTTTACCCTAATTCATACCTGTAATTACAACGGCGCAGGCAATCATATTGCTGGTGTTTTTTTTGATGGAAACAATATTTATGTTGGCAGTTATGATGGATTATTCTATTCTCCCAATAATGGAACTACATTTAGCAAAATGACAACAAGCGGTATTAGCGCACACGAAAAAATGCTTTCATTTAGTGGAGCTCATGAAGGCAGTACGGTTCGTTTTCTTTGCCTAACGGCAGATTCTAATAATGTGTATTCGGGCTTTCAATATGGCAGCGATTATAACGGCGCATTAGTTGGCGTTTATACGATGGATAATGCAAACGGCGCATGGACATCTAAAATGGGAGGTATAAATACATCTAACGATTATCCTGTTTATTGCGGTTTAGCTAATAATGATATTGATACGATGTATTTAGCAGGCGGAAGCAATGCAGGTAATCCCATCATTATGAAAGCAACCTTCACAACAAATTGGAACTATGTTTTTAATACAACAAATAATCAGAATATAACAACAGGTTGGTGCGGACAAAGTGGAGATCATCAATGGAGTTATGCAGAAGCCTTTTTTGGTTTTGAGGTTTGTCCTAATAGTTCTAAAATAGTGATGGTGGGCGATTATGGTTTTTCTCATATCACAACCGATGCTGGCTTGAGTTGGAAACAACAATATGTTTCAACTGCCGATCAGAATCCGTCCAATGCAGCTACACCAACAGGTAAATCATATCATAGCAATGGTATGGAAAACACAACCAACTGGCAAGTTATGTGGTCAGATTCTACGCATTTGTTTTCTGCTTTCTCTGATATAACCGGCGTAACAAGTGCAGATAAAGGCCAAAGTTGGAAGTTTATACCAGGGCTTACACAAAACAGCACGTATAGAATAGTGAAACAAAGCAGTACGGGTAACATTTATGCAGCCACATCAAGCGTACACGATATGTTTCAGAGCACACGCATTTATGATTCACAGATAAATAGCGGTACAGGTGCAGTTTATTTTTCTACCAATGGAGGAACATCTTTTTCTTTAATGCATAATTTTTCTCATCCTGTTGTTTGGTTGGCTTTAGACCCAAGCAATGCAAACCGAATGTATGCAAGTGTTTTACATGGAAGTACCAACACAGGTGGCATTTATGTAACTAATAATTTAAGTGCAGGCGCATCTGCTACATGGGCTAAACTGGCTAAACCACCACGCAGTAACGGACATCCATTTAATATTACTGTTTTAAATAATGGCGATTTGGTAGCGAGCTTCTGTGCGCGCAAACCAACATCAGGTTCTAACTTTACAGATAGTTCGGGAGTTTATTATTACGATTTGGCAAATACAACCTGGCACGATAGAAGTGATGTAGGTATGCATTATTGGACAAAAGATGTTATTATTGACCCAAATGATGGCACACAAAGCACTTGGTATGCCGCAGTTTTTGGCGGATGGGCCAACGTACCAAACAATACAGGTGGCGTTTATAAAACAATTAATAAAGGTGTAAGTTGGACGCATATTTCAAATTCATTTCGTGTAAATTCAGTTACAATAAACCCAACTAATGCCAACGAATTGTATTACACTACTGAAACACGTGGACTTTGGTATAGTAACAATGCAGCAAGTACTTCACCAACTTTTTCACAAGTAAGCTCTTATCCTTTTGCAGGACCGGTTAGAGCAACTTATAATCCATATAACAATAATGAAATATGGGTAAGCTCTTTTGGAAATGGAATGATGGTAGCAACAACATCAACCATAACGACTAATATAAACGAAACAAAAACTAAATATGATGAGCTAACCGTTTATCCAAATCCTGCAAATGGAGTATTTACTATTGAGTTAATGAATGCTAATAGCACTAAAATAAGTTTAAACATTACTAATATTTTAGGTGCAACTGTATATGAAACCCAAGAAGCAAATACAAATACTGATTTTAATACGCAAGTAAATTTGCAAAATCTGGCAGCAGGCACTTATTTTATTCATGTAATAAGTATAGATAAAATTTACACTAAAAAAATCATTATCAATAAATAATTCTTTTTGTGTTTACTGTATAGGCGCGTTTATATTCATAAATTTTAATTCTTAATTTTGCAATCTTAAATATAAAAATATGCAGTATAAATTATATATCAAAAATCCATCATCACATTATCTTTATATCGATTTAGTAATTTCGAATATTGATACCGACGTACTTACACTTCAGCTTCCTGCATGGCGTCCGGGTAGATACGAACTTGGTAACTTTGCTAAAAACATAAAAAAATTAGATGCTTTTGATGAGAAGAATAATGCTTTATCGTATAAAAAAACAAGTAAAGATTGCTGGCAAATAAATACAAATGGCAGCAAACAAATTAAAGTTACATACAGCTATTACGCAGCCGAATTAAATGCCGGTTCAACCTACGTAGATGAAAACCAAATGTACATAAACCCTTGCAATTGTTTGATGTATGTGCCTTCGCAAATAAATAATAAACATACTGTTACTTTAGAAATACCTGATACATACACGATTGCGACTTCACTTAAAAAAGAAGGGAAAACACTTACAGCCGATAATTTTGATGAGTTGGCTGACTCTCCTATTATAGCTGCAGAAAATATTAAATCAATTGTTGCGCCTGTAAACAACATTAATTTTTATTTACATTTTAATGGTGAATGTAATCCAAACGAAGAACGACTGAAAAAAGATTTCTCGAAATTTATTGCCGAGCAAATTGCCTTTTTTGATGGCGTTCATTTTGATGAATATCATTTTTTAATACAAATAATGCCGCAAAAATTTCATCATGGTGTAGAGCATACAAAAAACACCGTTATTGCATTCGGGCCATCTTATCATTTAATGGAAACCACTGCTTACAATGAGTTTTTGGGCTTGTGTTGTCATGAATTATTTCATACATGGAATATAAAAAGTATTCGTCCGGTTGAAATGTACCCCTACGATTTTACCAAAGAAAATTATGCACGCACCGGTTTTGTTTATGAAGGTGTAACCACTTATTACGGCGACAAACTTTTATTCTCTTCTGATATTTTTAGTGAAGAAGTTTACTTTAAAGCCTTTGAAGAGCGACTGACAAAGCATTTGCACAGTTTTGGCAGATTCAATCTTTCGGTTGGAGATAGTAGTTTTGATAATTGGTTAGATGGCTACACGCCTGGCGCACCTTATCGCAAAACTAATATTTATGATGAAGGTTGTATGATTTCTTTTATGTTGGATGTTTTAATTATGAAACATTCTGCAAATAAAAATACGTTGCAAACTGTCATAAAAAGTCTTTACAACAATTTCTATAAAAAACAAAAAGGGTATTCTGAACAAGATTTTACCGATGCCTGTTCTGCAGCAGCCAGCATAGACTTACAAGATTTTTTTACTAAATATGTATATGGTTTAGAAGCTTATGAACCTATGTTGCATGAGTGCGCAGGTTATGTTGGCTTGCAATTAAACAAACAAAATGCAACTACGTTTTATGAAAGGTATTTGGGCTTTAAAGCGATTGATAGCATTCATAATAATAAAAAAGTGACTATGATTGCTCCTTATTCTCCGGCATGGAAAGCAGGTTTATCTATTCATGATGATATTATGGCGGTTAATAATTTTGCGCTTAAAAACGATTTAAATCAGTGGCTGACTTACTTTGCCGAAAAAGATGGGACATGTAAGTTAACCTTATTAAATAATAATCATTTAAAGGAAATTATGATTGATTTAAAAACTGATGTCGATTTTTTTTACACGTACAAACTTGCTAAACAAGAGAACAGCAATGCTGCACAAAAAGATAATTACAATTGCTGGAAACAAAGTTTTGCTCATTAATTTTAACATTCCTTTACTTGTTATTCCTAATAAGCTAACATAATCAACAATTACATTTAGCCATTTCAGTGGGCAATTTTAAATTATTGTTAATTAAGCAAATAATTTGTTAGTTAATATCAAATACTACATATAAATTTGCGCTCAAAATTATTAAAGATAATTCTGATGCCTTTTAAACCAAAAAGTTTATTTTTTATATCTATTCTGTTTTTATTATGTGTAAGCTTTAAAGGCGATCCACCTAAAAAAGAAAAGATTTTCCCTAAACCTGACAATATACCCAATATGTTGTTTTATGTGCAACGTACTTTTAATATAAATACACTTGTCTATGAGCTTAATGTAAATGATAAACAAGAACTCAACGAAACCGATCCAGTTAAAATACATTGGATAAATTATGCCAGCGACAACTCTTCAGAAGGATTAAGTTATGTGCAGCGCAAATACGCATACGGACTGGAAGTAAAATTAATTGATGCTGAAAAAAAATCGTACAGCCTCAATTTTGTGTCTTATAAAAAGAAAAAATTATACCTTATTAAATCGGTTGCCGATAATAAGTACCACGTTTTTTGCGACATCAATAATAAATTAGTTACCCTTGATAGAATTTTTATACAGATAGAAGGCGGCTCTTTTTGGGTACCTCATGTAAGATATATTGACATTAGCGGTAAAGACCTTACTAAAAACGAAGAGGTTTCTGAACGAGTAATACCTTAGAATTATAAAGGTCGAACTTTTGCGGCTAAATAAAATTACCTACTATTGTATATGTAGTGCCTTCTTGAGCAACCAACGTATTATCAAATACAGGTTTTGCTTCAATTAAAAATCCATCGGTAGTGCCATAACGTGCAGAAAAATGGCCTAACAAAAGTTGTTTAATATTTGCTTTAACTGCAATAGTAGCGGCTTGTATAGCGGTTGAATGAAATGTTTTTTTAGCACGCTCGGCTTCTGCTTCTAAAAAAGTAGCCTCGTGATAAACCAAATCTACTTCGTTTAAATGTTCTATAATTTCTTCAAAATAGTTAGTATCGCTGCAATAAGCATAGCTGCGCTGTGGCTGCGCAGGTAAGGTTAGTTTATTGTTTGCAATAGTTTTGCCATTTTCATCTATAGCATCCAACCCTAATTTTAATTTATTTATTTCTGAAGTAGGGATTTTATACTCACTTAATTTTTCTTTTGAAATATTTTTAGGATGCGGCTTTTCTTTAAATAAAAAACCGGTGCAATTAATGCGATGCCTTAATGGAAATGATTTTATTTCTATTTTATCATTTTCCCAAACTAAGCCCGCTTGTTTTGGATTGGTAAAAATGTATTCAATTTCGTAAGCAATAGTTGTTTGCGAATATTTATTTTGCAAGTCAATAATTTCTTTAAGCTCTGGCGGACAAATTAAAATAATTTTTGTTTGTCGCCCTAACAAGTGCATGGTTTGTAATAAACCCAGTAAACCTAAATAATGATCGCCATGTAAGTGCGAGATAAAAATATGACTTATACGTTGTATTTTAATATTGTTTCTGCGTAACTGAATTTGAGTGCCTTCTCCACAATCAATTAAAAAATAATGCCCAGCGGCGTTAAGCAATTGTGCACTTGGGTTTCTTAACAAAGAAGGTGTTGCAGAGCCGCAACCTAAAATAGTTACTTCAAAATCATTCATATCATATAACGAACTTATGTTTAACAACTA
>JBDTJJ010000004.1:0-3913 GCA_039935895.1 Bacteroidia bacterium
GCATAAAATAGTTAAATTCGCAATCTTTAAATTGAACGATGGAAATAGCTAAAACATACAACCCAAAAGCCGCAGAAGATAAATGGTATCCTTACTGGATGCAGCATAAATTCTTTAAATCAGAACCAGATAACCGCGAGCCTTATACCATAGTCATTCCACCGCCAAACGTTACGGGCGTGCTGCACATGGGGCACATGCTTAACAATACCATACAAGATGTTTTAATTCGTCGTGCACGTATGTTGGGTTACAACGCCTGCTGGGTGCCCGGTACCGACCACGCCTCTATTGCCACCGAAGCTAAAGTAGTTGCTCTTTTAAAAGAAAAAGGAATTAAAAAAACTGATTTAACTCGTGAAGAATTTTTAAAACACGCTTGGGATTGGAAAGAAAAATACGGAGGCATCATTTTAGAACAGCTAAAAAAACTTGGTGCTTCTTGCGATTGGGATCGTACTCGTTTTACGATGGAAGAAGATTTAAGTCAGGCTGTTATTGATGTGTTTATTGATTTGCATAACAAAGGGCATATCTACCGTGGTGTTCGTATGGTTAACTGGGATCCACAAGGATTAACTGCCGTTAGCGATGAAGAAGTAATTCATAAAGAAGTAAACTCAAAACTTTATTACGTAAAATATGAAATTGAAGGCACTAGAACTACCGAATATATAACAAAGGAGGCTCCTAGTTTCTCTGAGGGTGACAATGAAGTAGATAAACTTTTAAATGATTTAAGGGCGATACCAGAAGAAATATCAAAACCCGACTATATTATTATTGCAACCACACGACCTGAAACTATTTTAGGAGATACCGCTATATGTGTAAATCCAAACGATGAACAATATAAACATCTTAAAGGCAAGCGCGCTATTGTACCTATAGTAAACCGCTCTGTACCTATTATTTTTGATGAATACGTAGATAAAGAATTTGGTACAGGTGCTTTAAAAGTTACGCCTGCACACGATATTAATGATTACAACTTAGGCATTAAACATAACCTCGAAGTAATTGATACACTTACACCAGAAGGAAAATTAAGCGAAGCAGCAGGTTTTTACATTGGAGAAGATCGCTTTGCCGTTCGTAAAAAAATCGTAAAAGATTTACAAGAGCTCGAACAAATTGTAAAGATAGAAGACATTAAAAATAAAGTTGGTTACAGCGAACGTACCGATGCTGTTATTGAGCCACGTTTATCTATGCAATGGTTTTTAAAAATGAGCGATGTTTCTAAACCTGCTTTAGATGCTGTGTTGGATGGAGATGTAAAATTAATTCCCGAAAAATTTATTAATACCTACAAGCATTGGATGGATAACGTACACGACTGGTGTATCTCCCGTCAGCTTTGGTGGGGACAACGTATTCCTGCTTGGTACGATAATAAAGGAAATACCGTTGTTTGCAAAACCAAAGAAGAAGCTATTGAGAAATTAAAAGCTAACAATGCGGATATAAAAGTTGAAGACATTCGTCAGGATGAAGATGTACTTGATACTTGGTTTTCATCTTGGTTATGGCCTATTACTGTATTCGATCCTAACGTAATTAAAAACGGAAAAGATAAAGCCAATAAAGATTTACAATATTATTACCCAACCAACGATTTAGTTACTGCACCCGAAATTTTATTTTTCTGGGTAGCACGTATGATGATTGCCGGTTACGAATACATGGGAGAAAAACCTTTTAGTAATGTATATCTAACAGGTATCGTTCGCGATAAGCAAGGCCGTAAAATGAGTAAAAGTTTAGGCAACTCACCAGATCCTTTAGATTTAATTACCAAGTATGGTGCAGATGGTGTGCGTGTAGGTATGCTGTTATGCTCGCCTGCCGGTAACGATTTAATGTTTGACGAAAGCTATTGCGAACAAGGCAGAAATTTTGCCAACAAAGTTTGGAATGCTTTCCGTTTAATACAAGGTTTTGAAGTTGCAGATATTCCTCAACCTTCTGTTTGCAAAACATCTATCGAGTGGTTTGCCAATAAATTCTCGGAGCAATTAGTCATCATCAACGATCATTACAGCAAGTATCGTATGAGCGATGCCTTGATGGCAAGCTATAAATTAGTGTGGGATGATTTCTGTGCCTGGTATTTAGAAATGATTAAGCCCGAATTTATTGATGGCAAAGCACAACCCATTGACAAAACTACCTTTGATGCTACCATCAATTTCTTAGAGGATATTTTAAAAACATTGCACCCGTGGATGCCTTTTATCAGTGAAGAAATTTGGCACTTGCTAAAAGAACGTTCTGAAAAAGATTGCATTATTGTTGCTGAGTGGCCAAAACAGTTAACAGTTAATAGTAAACAGTTAGCAGAGTTTGAAGTTTGTAAAGAAGCCGTTGCAATTATTCGTAATCTGCGTCAGCAAAAACAAATCTCTCCAAAAGAGAAGTTAGCGTTGATTGAGAAATCAGATGCGGCACATAGTTTCTTCGATGAATCGGTAATAAAATTAGCAAACTTAAGTTCGCTTACTTATTCAAAAGAAAAAGTAGAAGGCGCGTTTTCTTTCATGATAAAATCAACTGAGTTTTATGTTCCGTTAACAGGTAATATTGATGTTGCCGAAGAAAAAGAACGCATCGCTAAAGAAATTGATTACAACAAAGGCTTCTTAAAATCAGTGCAAGTAAAATTAAGCAACGAACGTTTTGTGGCTAATGCTAAACCCGAAATTTTAGATAACGAACGCAAAAAAGAAAGCGACGCGTTAAATAAAATTAAAGCTTTGGAAGAGCAGTTAAAGGCTTTATAAATTACTCTCGTTATACTGAACTTGTTTTAGCATTTGGGTAATAGAATGTGAAACAAGTTTGGAATGGCGCCGTTGTGCGTTAGGGATTGCAGCAAGAAAGCCTTTTTAAGTAATCTTACAAAGCTTTACTGCGCAAAGCCCGACGGCGTGCTTCCGACAGGCTCAGCATGACGCACGCCGGAACGCCAAAAACCATTTTTAGTAACCATAATTTAATAACTTCAGTTTATTGCCTTTCAGCCAATTTTTAGTACCTTTGCGCCCTATTTAAAAAAACATCAAAAAATGAACATTCGTAACGTAGCTATTATTGCCCACGTAGATCATGGAAAAACTACCTTGGTCGACAAAATTCTTCACACCTGTAAATTGTTTAGAGATAACCAAGAAACAGGCGAACTTATCTTAGATAACAACGATTTAGAGCGCGAACGTGGTATTACCATTTTGGCTAAAAACGTGAGTGTTATGTACAAAGACACAAAAATTAATATTATTGATACTCCTGGTCACGCCGATTTTGGCGGAGAAGTTGAGCGTGTATTAAACATGGCTGATGGCGTGGTTTTATTGGTAGATGCTTTTGAGGGCCCAATGCCTCAAACACGTTTTGTGTTACAAAAAGCTATTGCTGCAGGTAAAAAAGCTATTTTAGTTATTAATAAAGTAGATAAACCAAATTGTCGTCCGGATGAAGTACACGATATGGTTTTCGATTTATTCTTCAACTTAGAAGCATCAGAAGATCAATTAAATTTTCCAACTATTTACGGTTCGTCTAAACAAGGTTGGATGAGCACCGATTATAAAGTAGTTACCGATTCTGTTACGCCTTTATTAGATTGTATTGTTGCCAACATTCCGGAAGCACCCATTCGCGAAGGAAGTTTACAAGTACAAATTACTTCATTAGATTATTCTTCGTTTATTGGTCGTATTGCCGTAGGACGTGTTTATCGTGGGATAATTAAAGAAAATATGCCCGTTTCGGTTGTTAAACGCGATGGTAGTGTTGTAAAATCTCGTGTAAAAGATCTATTTATTTTTGACGGATTAGGTAAATTAAAAGTTACTGAAGTTATTGCCGGAGATATTTGTGCATTTACAGGTATTGAAGGTTTTGAAATTGG
>JBDTJJ010000005.1:0-10791 GCA_039935895.1 Bacteroidia bacterium
AACAACGCCTTCTTTTAGTAAATAATAATTTATATTTTTGCAAACAAATAAAATAAATGGACTTACAAGGAATTATTTCAATTAGCGGAATGCCCGGCTTATATAAAGTAGTGGGACAAATGAAAAATGGCGTTATTGCCGAATCATTAAACGATAAAAAACGTTTTCCGGTTTACTCGCATCAACAAATTTCTTCTTTAGAAGATATTAGCATGTTTACTACAGGCGATAATAAACCTGTATCGGATATTATGAAAGCTATTTATGATAAAGAAAAAGGTGGCGTTGCCATAGATCATAAAGCCGACGAAAAAGAAATTACAAAATACTTTGAAAGTGTTGTGCCTGATTACGATAAAGAACGCGTACACGCATCAAACATGCGTAAATTATTTAATTGGTATAATGCATTACAGGCAACGGGTAATCTTAAATTAAAAGAAGATAATAAAGATGCTGAAGGTAAACCTAAAGCGCATACCGAAGATAAACCTAAAAAAACGGCTGTTAAACACAAGCCAGATACTACTAAAGTGGCTACAAGCAAAGGCGTTAAAAAAACAGCTGGCGTTAGAAAAACAGGTGTAGCTTAATTTTAGTTTTTATAAATTTTAAAAATCTCGTTACCCTAGGTTTCGGGATTTTTTGCTTTTATTGGAAATTATCAGTTCGTCACCCTGAACTTGTTTCAGGGTCTCTGCAAACATTTGGGAGATACTGAAACGAGTTCAGTATGACAGTCGTTTTTTGAAGAAGCCTATTAAACGATTACTTAGCTAAAAAATCGCTCACCACTTTTTCAGCTTCTTTAAAAGCAACTTCTAAATGTTCATTTAAAATAAAGCAATCAAAAAGCTTGGCAGTTTGTATTTCTTTTTCGGCTTTTTCTACACGCAGTGTAATACTTTCGGGGCTATCCGTTTGACGAGAGTTTAAACGTTCTTCTAAAATTTTTATAGATGGTGGCATTACAAAAACAGCCAAAGCCTTATCTCCAAATTGGTGTTTTAGGTTTAAACCACCTTGCACATCAATATCAAAAATAACATGCTTGCCTAAATTCCAAATACGTTCAACTTCGCTGCGTAAAGTACCGTAATGTGTACCCGAGTAAACTTCTTCCCACTCTAAAAACTCGTTGTTATTTATTTTTTGATGAAATTCTTCCACGCTTAAATAATGATAATCTTTTCCGTTTTGTTCAACGCCACGTTGTGGCCTGCTGGTAGCCGAGATAGAAAACTGTAATTTATCGGGCATAACAGATAGCAAATGCCTTACAATAGTGGTTTTACCTGAGCCCGATGGGGCAGAAAATATAATGAGTTTTCCGGCTTGCATGTGCAAAGATATAGTAAAATTTGTATCCTGTATAATGTACATTGTACATCATACAATGTACATTTGCAATAATGAATACCGAATTAGACCAAATAACAGCCTACTGTACCAACCATAGCGATAGCGAAGATGATTTATTAAAAGACCTTGCGCGACAAACACATTTAAAAACCATGAAACCCCGCATGCTTAGTGGGCATTTGCAAGGTGCGTTCTTATCGCTTATAGCGCAGCTGGTAAAACCAAGTTATATTTTAGAGATAGGTACCTTTACCGGGTACTCTGCTTTGTGTTTGGCTAAGGGCTTAACAGAAAACGGCAAACTAATTACCTTAGATAATAACCCTGAAACATCAATCATAGCAAAAGATTTTTTTAATAGATCGTCTTACAAAAACAAAATAGAATTTATAGAAGGCGATGCCACAAAAATTATTCCTACGTTGACAAATGAAATTGATTTAGTCTTTATAGATGCCGATAAAAAAAATTATGCATTGTATTATGATTTGGTTTTTGATAAACTAAAATCCGGTGGTTTAATTTTAGCCGATAATGTTTTGTGGAGCGGCAAAGTGCTTGATTTAGAAACCAACACCGATAAAGATACCTTGATGATGCAAGCCTTTAACGAAAAAGTGGCGAAAGATAACCGTGCCGAAAAAGTGATGCTTCCGTTACGCGATGGCATTACCTTAATTAGAAAAAAATAGATGCGTTTTTATATTTTCATATTACTGTTGGTTAGTTGCACCAATACATCTTTTACCCAAGATGATAGAGAAGAAACCATGACCTGGCAAAAAAACCGCAAGCTAACCTGGGATGATTACCAAGGCAAGCCACAAAAAAGATTTGCAGCCGCATCAACCATGTATAGTATGTACAGGCATATTTATAAAGATGCTAACGGAAATATTATGGCAAGTATTAAAGCATATTTCTACCCAAAAGATTCTTGGAAAGGAAGATACTTAGACGATGCTTTATTAGCGCACGAGCAAAAACATTTTGATATTGTAGAATTGTACGCACGTAAATTACGAAAGCAAATGATGCAACTAAAAGTAAATAGCGAAGCAGAGGCACAAAGCAAAATGGATTCGCTGCATCGAATAATAGATGATGAAATGGATGCCTACCAGGATAAATACGATAAGGAAACTGATTTTTCTATGGCACATGATGAACAAGCATTTTGGATTAAACAAATAGATTCATCCATTGATAGTTTAACTGCTTATCAAAACACGGAAGTGAAATTGCTTAAATAAGCTTAAACCACATAGGTACATAGAAATTGATTTGCTTCAAAGTTATACTAAACCTAAACAAGGTGTTATGCTTAACTCGTTTCAACATCTCTAACAGATTCTGAAACAAGTTCGGAATGACTTAGTAGCCTTGCTTTACTAACTTTAAATAAATTACTTTAAAACTACAAAGTTGCTCTATGTTTCTATGTGTTTACATTTTTGTGCTATGCTGCTTTTTAACAGCCGGCTATTCATAAACAATTTATTTTATTTTTCTTTCGCTTTATTAGCGTGTATCTTTGTTGTGTGTTTAGAAAAATATTTTCTGTCGTTGCCAATAAATACTTGCTTACCGTAATTGGTTTAGCGGTGTGGCTTACTTTTTTTGACAGGAACGATATTTTCACCCAATACGATTTAAAACAGCAGGTTTTAAAATTAGAAAAAGAGCGTAATTATTATTTACAGCAAATTATTTCTAATAACACTGCTATTGATGAATTGCATACCAACCAAAAAAGCATCGAAAAATTTGCCCGCGAAACATACCTAATGAAACGCGACAATGAAGACGTGTTTGTAATTGTAAAAAAATAATGGATCTTCCTTCATTTTTCGGTAAAGCAAAATCGCTGGGAGCAGCAAATAAACTTTTTCTTAAAAAATTAAAGGGTAAGCAGTTTCGTAACCTTGATAATGTATTTCAAGATGCGCACGAAGAAGTATTTGAAAAGATAGATTGCCTTACTTGTGCTAATTGTTGCAAAACAACCAGCCCTATTTTTTACCAAAAAGATATTGAGCGCTTAGCAAAACGATTACGCATGAAGCCCTTCGATTTTACTGAAAAGTATTTACGAATAGATAGTGATAATGATTATGTATTGAAACAAGCTCCTTGTCCGTTTTTGGGCGACGATAATTATTGCGGTGTATATGAAGATCGCCCAACTGCTTGCAGAGAATATCCACATACAAATAGAAAAAACATGTACCAGGTTTTAGATCTTGTTTATAAAAACACCTTTGTTTGCCCAGCGGTTTTAAAAATTGTAGATGAGGTTAAAAAACATATTGGTTGATAATATTAGTTATAAATTAATAGCGAATAGTTATTAGGTTTTTATCTAAATTACAATGAGTTTGCTAAAGGTTTTTAATCTTCAACAAACTCAAAAAAATGCAGTCTTAATATCTAATATTTCCCGATACTGTATATGTAGTTGTAGTACCCGTGCCACCATTAGGCTGTGGTATTAAAACATTATTAAAGCTTATTGTACTTGTTGCGCCAGTTGTAACGGTTAAAGTACCAGCAGTTGCAACACCGCCTGTGTTATTTGATCCTGCAAGTTGGAAGAAACATTGCGCTGCAGGTATGATATTGGTCGAATCTTCCATTGAGTATTGACCAGAAGTTGGTGTTAAAGTTCCTGAGAAAATAGCATCTAAAGTCCAATTACCAGAGCTTCCAACTAAAATAAATTTATAAATACTTGGGCTGGTTGATGGGCCTTTAATAAGTGTAAATGCACTTCCACTACCTTGATCTACCCCGTTTACCGAATAGGATGAAGTTGGGCCAGTTGTTGAGCCTGTATTTGAAGTTGTTGTTGTATTGGGTGATGGCGTTGATGTGCTTTTTTTGCAGGCAAAGCTAATTAAGGTTACAACCATAATAGATGCGGCAAGTACAAATGTTTTTTTCATGTGGGTTAATTTTTTATGCTTCAAAGGTAAATTGTAGCAAGTAAAAATCTTATCCTCTAAAAAGGGGAATTTTATTTCCTGTCTTTTGGTAATAAGTTTCTATCATCAAAAATATAGCTGGAATTTTTATCTGCCAACCAATCAATCAATTTTAATACGCCAACTACGTTTAAAATAATGCCAAGTGGAATTCCAATTAAATAATCAGTTTTAGTTATCAGATGTTCGTTACAACCAATTGAAAAGAAAAAATAAACACAAGGCGCAAAAAATAGCCAACAAGTTGCTAAACCTGCATTATAAAATGTTTTTCCTTTAATATTAAATAAAAAGGTGTGTGCAATAATGTTTCCTGCCGAAATTAATATAGTGGCTATGCCTAACCAAATTGCTTTCTCTGCAAAAATAGCGGCCAAAAAATAACATAGCCAACCAACCGTAACATTAATACAAAGTGATGTATTGGTATTTAAAGGATAGTGGTTTGGTGTAGCGCTTTTGTACATAGCCGTATTTAACATACCCGGAAACGTACCAACAATTCTGTATTCTTCTAATTGATGAAAGAAAAGGGAGGCTAAACTTAACCACATTATTAGCTGATACTTTGTTAAGTAATGGAAATTGAAAGCCACATACATTAAAACAATTATTGAAAGAAATCCGCCTAAATCGTACCAATGTTTACGTAAAAAATTCATTATTCGGCTCTTAAATCTTGTTTAGTAAAAACTCTTATAGGATAAATAGCCGCCATAAAACCGGCGCATAAAACGGTTGCCATAATTAAAACAAAATCGCTAAAACGCACTTCAATAGGGTAGGCGTTTACAATGTAGCCTTCATCAAATTGAACAAAGCCGTAATGTTGTTGCAATAAACACAAAACATATCCAATTAAAATACCGATAGATGCGCCAATAAAAATAATCATCAAGCCTTCGGTCATAAATATTTTTTGTATCAATGTAATATCAGCGCCCATGGCAGAAAGCGTTTGCACATCTTTTTTCTTTTCGATAATTAGCATGGTTAGCGCGCCAATAATATTAAAGGTTGCAATTAATAATACAAAGGCAAGAATGATGAACGTCCATAGTTTTTCTGTTTTCAAGGTTTTAAAAAGCACATCGTTTTGCTCGTACTTATTTTTTACTTTAAATTTATTTCCGGTAATTTTTTCTATTTCTTTTTTAACGGCATCTACATCTGCATTAGGCAAAAGCGCAATTTCTAAAGCCGTTGCACTATTGGCAGGATATTGCAAAAGATTACGAGCAGTTTCGTAACTCATTAATCCATACGTAAAATCAAAATCATCATTAATGGTAAAAAAACCTGTGGCGTTACATTTTTCTTCATTAAAGGCGTCTTCGGGGTTTATACTAGTTGAAGTCCCTCGCTTCGGACAAAAAACACTAACTGGCGTAAACATATTGCTGACTCCAACACCCAAACGATACGCCACACCTTTGCCTAAAACAAGTTGGTTGTTTTTTTGCAAGGCAAGGTATTTTCCTTCAATAACCAAAGTATCGAAGCGAGTAACATCTGCAAAATTTTCGTCCACACCTTTTATGTGTGTAATTTGTAATTGATCGTTAAATTTAAGCAGCATATTATCATCTAAGGTTTTGCTTAGATAAGAGACTCCGTTTACATGCTTCAGTTGCATAACAAATGCGCTATCGGCGGTAAAAACTTTTCCGCTAACAGCTGTAATTTTTATATCGGGATTAAACGAGTTGTATAAATTTTGCACCAAACCCGTTAAGCCATTCATACCCGAAAGAATGATGATGAGTGCGCTTGTGCCAACGGCAATAGCCAAAACAGAAATCCAACTAATAACAGTTATGGCGTTGGTTGATTTTTTTGCTACAAAATACCTGCGTGCTATGTAGAGGGCAACGTTCAATATTATTTTTTAAGAAGTTCTTCTATTTTCATCGCATAATCAAGCGAATCATCAATATAAAAAACTAAAGAAGGTACAATACGTAATTGCTTGCCCACTAAATTGCCCAAGCGATAACGAATTTCGCTGGCATGTTCGGTAACGGTTTTTAAAATAGTTTCTTTGTTTTTATCCATGATAGATAAATATACTTTTGCCAAGCCCATATCGGGTGTAAGGCGCACAACGGTAACAGTAATAAATGCACCGCCAAAAAGGTTGCGCGTTTCGCTTCTAAAAATTTCGGCTAATTCTTTTTGTACTAATTTACCTACCTTACTTTGCCTGATGCTTTCCATAACAATAATTAAAGCGATAAAGATACGGTTTCTTGTGTTATTAACAGCCCTTGAACAATCTGAAGACAAACTGATTTTTTGCACCGTATTAAGTTAAATAAAGAGCCTTTTTACCTCTTTTTTAGTAGAATAATTTGTTTTGCAGTAAATATTTAATACAATTGCATAATCAAAACTTCTAACCAAACACAAATGAAAAAACTAATATTAACAACAGCGGCTATGGCTTTGCTTAGTGCAGGGATAATGGCGCAGGGTTCTCTTAAAACGATTAAGCCTGTAAAGAAGAATATTAATCCTGCCCAGCAAGTGGCCGGAAAGCAAAGTGGAGCACCTATACCTAACCGTGGTTGTGGTACACCTGTTCCAACTCAACAGTGGGATGCAGCTTTTAATGAAATGGTAGAAAACCATAAGCAAGATTTAATGACTGGCAGAACGGCCACTACTACTTACACCATTCCAATTATATTTCACGTTATACACGAAGGTGAAGCAATAGGTGTTGGGCATAATATTTCTAACGCTCAGATACAATCTCAAATTGCCATTTTAAATGCTGATTATAATGGTACAGGGTATAATACCAGTGTGTATGCTACTTTAACCAATAGTGTAACAGGTAAACCTGCGTTTTATGAGTATGCGGCAAACACAACAGGTACTAATAGTGTATCTGCTGCCAGCAAAGCTTCAAACGGAAGTATTGCCATTGGTAATGCAGGTATTTATTTTTGCTTAGCTACTAAAAACCCAAGTGGTACCACACTGGCAGTAGCAGGTATAGATCGTATGTCTTATACTGCAATTCCGGGTGCTACAAAACCTTCTACTTCAGCTAATGTGCAAACATTAATGGATGGCACTATTAAACCGGCTACTATTTGGGATCCTACCAAATACTTTAACGTTTGGTTAAGTGATGGTGGTACATCAGGTTTATTAGGTTATGCAACCTTCCCTCCCGCAGCCGTAAGTGGCTCGGCAGCGGTATCAAGCAGTCAAAATGGTGGTTCTACTAATGGAGCTTTTGGGATGACTGTTAGCAGTCAATCTACCACTGATGGAGTTTGGGTAGTTTATAATGCAATTGGTAATACAGGCAATGTTTCTTCGCCATACCAATACGGACGTTCATTAACACACGAATCTGGCCACTGGTTAGGTTTACGCCATATTTGGGGAGATGGAACTTGTGCTAACGATTTTTGTAATGATACTCCTCCGGCAGCTTCGGCTAATATTAACACTGTATCATTCCCTAACCCAAAATACCCATTCCATGCTGGTACTTGTACAAGTGCACCAAGCAATTCTCCTGATGGAGAAATGTATATGAACTTTATGGATTATAGCGGAGATGCTGAATTATGGATGTTTACAACCGACCAAGTTAACCGTTTTCACGCTGCTTTAGCTTCATCACCATATAGAAGTGGTTTAACTGCATCTGCGGCTAACTTATGTGCAGGTGTAACACAAACATATACTACAATTGTAGGTGCGTTTACCTATCCTACTAGTATTTGTACTAATGCTGCAGCTTCTTTTGTAGATGCTTCAACAGGTGGGCCAGTAGTATCTTGGGCATGGAGCGTTAACCCTAGTACTGGGGTAACTATCAACACAGCAACCAGTCAAAACCCGGCTATTACATTCCCAACTGCGGGTACTTACACAGTTACCATGGTGGCAACTAACACGGTAAATGCAAGTTCTGTATCTCATGCAGTTACGGTATCATCTTGTACAGCGGCAGCCGGTTCTTGCGATACTATATCAAATGTAAACCCAGCAGATACAATAACGCTTTATAGCGCATCAACTGGTTATGTTTCAGGTTCGGGGCTTTTAACTGCTTCTACAGGTACTGTTACATATACCATTAAAACAATTGGCGAAGTTTATAATCAATCAATTTATCCTACCAACGTAACGCAAGTTAAAGGAGCTATGCTTATATTCTATAGAGAATCTACGCCAAATATTGGTACAAAAGGAACAAGCGTGTTAACCTTAAAAATGACTAACACAGGAACAGATGGTGCGGGTGCAATAGTACCGGGTACAACCGCAGCAGCAACACAAACAGTAAGCTTAACATCTGTAGTTGCATCTGCTAACACAGCAGGTCCTGATTATATGGGAAATCAACTATATGATTACACAGGCTACATGAAAGCTTATCCGGTAATGTTTACTACTCCAGTTACTATGACTAGTACATTTGGTTTAACCTTAACATTACCAACCGTAAGTGGAGATACAGCAGTGGTTTGGTCTAATGATGAATACACATCTAATACCTCAGGTTTAGGTACAGGTTGCATTCAACTTAAACCAAGTAATAGCACTACTACAACTTGGTATAACGTAGAGTCTGCGATAGGTATTCCAATCAGTTTTGGTATTATTCCTATTGCATGTACTACAACTACAACAGGTATTGAAAGCAACCATTTAGGTAGCAGCATTACATTGTTCCCTAACCCAAACAGCGGTCAGTTTAACTTTGCAGTTACTTTACCAGAAGCAACTAACTTAAACTTTACCATTGTTGATATGTTAGGACAAACTGTTTATACAAGAGCAGAAAATAATGTAACAAACACTATTTTAAATGTTGATTTATCAAACTTGGCAAAAGGTATTTACTATGCTAATATTGTTGATAGCAACAATAACAAAACAGTTAAAAAAATCATTATTCAATAATAACTTTTAACTAAAAATTAAAGCCGCTTCAAGAAATTGGAGCGGCTTTTTTATTGCCTCATCCCCAACCCTTCTCCAAAGGAGAAGGGAGCTTACGGCATTAAAAAAAACAAAAATATTATCTCGTAAATAACAGAAGTGTAGAGTACCTTTGCATAAACAATAGTTATATGGAAAAAGTAATCATTCATAAAGCAGAAACACGCGGGCATGCAAACCATGGCTGGTTAAATGCGCATCACACCTTTAGCTTTGCCAGTTATCACGATGACCAAAGAGTTCATTTTGGAGAATTACGCGTTTTAAACGACGATATAATTGCTGGAGGAATGGGTTTTGGAACGCATCCACACGATAATATGGAAATTATTACCATCCCCCTTTCGGGAGATTTGGAGCATAAAGATAGTATGGGCAATGCCTCGGTTATAAAACAAGGTGATGTGCAGGTAATGAGCGCAGGTACCGGAATTCAGCATAGCGAAAAAAACCACAATAAAGATAAAGAATGTAAGTTGTTGCAAATTTGGGTGTTTCCAAACAAGCAAAATGTTACACCTCGTTACGGACAAATTTCTTTTAATCCCGCAGAAAGAAAAAACAAATGGCAACAAATAATTTCTCCAAACGAAAACGATGCTGGCTTATGGATACACCAAAATGCTTGGTTTTATTTAACCGATTTAGATGCGGGCAAAGAACTTACCCATAAATTAAACTTAAAAGGTAATGGCGTTTATATTTTTGTAATGGAAGGAGAAGTTACTGTAAATAACAATCCTTTACAAAAGCGAGATGGCATTGGCATTACAGGTGCAGAAACCATTAACCTAATGGCAAACTCAAACGCTGAGGTGCTTTTAATGGAATTACCGATGCGTTAACATTTTTTTTTCAATTAAATAACACATTGTATATAAAAACCTATTAAATTTATATGCTTTTAAAAAAATAGCAGATAGTATGGATAAGTTAAAAGAAAAATTTCAAAGCAAAGCAACTCCGCTTGCAGCAGAGATAAAAGAAATTATTAAAACCAATGGTGATTTAGTATTGGGAGAATATACCGTAGCGCAAGCATACCAAGGTATGAAAGGTATGAAAGCCATGGTTACTGAAACTTCTAAATTAGATCCGGAAGAAGGCATACGCTTTCGTGGATACTCAATACCCGAATTACGTAAACAATTGCCAAAAGCACCCGGTGGCACAGAGCCTTTGCCTGAAGGAATTTTTCATTTAATGTTAGTAGGCGAATTGCCTTCTACCGATGATGTTACTTTTATTACTAACGAGTGGCAAAAACGCAGCGTTGTACCAAAACACGTATTTGATGTTATAGATGCACTGCCAGTTGACGCACATCCAATGACACAATTTTGCTCAGCTATTTTAGCGCTGCAAACCGAATCGGTATTTGCAAAAGCATACTCAAAAGGTATCAGCAAAAAAGATTATTGGGATTATACTTACGAAGATGCTATGAATATGATTGCGCGTTTACCACGTGTAG
>JBDTJJ010000006.1:0-3033 GCA_039935895.1 Bacteroidia bacterium
GTTAGCACCCGGAAAATACGTTTTGCTGCCCATCATACCCAAGTGATCGTAATGTGCGGTAAACATAATGACGGTATCATTTTTTACATCTTTACCCTTAATATAAGCGCAAATATTTTTGCATAGATACTTGGTAAGTACTTTGTTTTCTATGTTGACTTCAACCGTTTTTATATTATTGTACGTGTTATTGTTTAATAATTGTATAACGCAATAATTAGCTGTTTGGGTAGATACGCTAAAGGTTAGTTTTTTGTTGAGTGTAATAGCTAAAGGCAATTCGGTGTTTTTTGCCAGATAAGTTACACTGTCTTTTTTTTCTGTTTCGAACTTACCTTTTAAACCTGTGCTTTCTTCGCTCACAATAAAATCTATACCAGGTTGTAGAGCTTTGCCGTTTATGGAAACATCCATTTTGCCAGGGAAAGTATTTACGTTCATATCAAACCATTGATAAAAGCCCGTGCTAAAAAGTGGGTTGACTTTACTTTTTTTTAGTTCTTCAACAATAAATTTAGCGGCAATATCCAACCCATTTTTTACATAGCCCCTACCCGCAAATTGCTTAGAGCATAAGGTGTTTATAACCTTTCGCGTGTACAAACTATCTTGCGCAGAAAGATTAAAAGAAATTAAAACAAGAAATAAGATGCTATAATTTTTACGCATAAGTTTCATTTAGTTAGGAATTAAATCATAAAACCAAAAGCCTTTGGGAATTACTTGAGTTGGAAGAACGCCATCATCATTCATTTTTAATTGAAGTGCCTTATATACTTTTTCGCCGCCAGTAAAATTTATTTTATTTTTAAAAATTGGTCCTTCGTAACAAAAAGTGTGGTACTCGCCGTTCTCTCCGCAAGCATCAACATTTGCAGGCAACTCATTTACAAATTGGTCATTAATTTCTTTACCAACCCAATCTTGATTAAGATAGCCATCGTTAACGCAACATGTAATGGTTTTAAAGCCTTGTTTTATAAAATCGTTTATCAAAAATTTAGTATCTGTTTCCCATAACGGAAAAACGGCTTGCATATTTATCTTTGCTAAGTTGTTTTCTCGATATGTTCTTAAATCTTCTAAAAAAATATCGCCAAAAATTACGTGGTTAATCCCTTCTACCTTGGCTTTTAATAAAACAGCTTCCATTTTTTTTTCGTATTCGTTATTAGTTCCTTCCGAAACATATACTTTTAAAGACGGAATACCGATAGCTTCGATCTGCTTATCCAACAAGTCTTCGCGGATGCCGTGCATAGATATGCGTTTAAATTCAGCATTAATGGTAGTGAGTAAATATTTTACATCAAATAAGTTTTGGCTTAAAACTTTATGCAAACAGTAAGCAGAATCTTTGCCGCCGCTCCAACAAAAAATAGCTTTTGGTGTTTCTTTCATAACCATTCATGTTTTTCTTATCTTACGAAGTTAGAATTATTGTACTACAATTTGATATGCAATTTAAGTGAGTTTAAAAAAATAATTATACATATATTTGACTTTTGTACTTTATTTAAATGATGAAACTAATTAACTCCTTAAGCCATAAACTAAAAGACACTTTGTGGTTTAGAATTGCATTAGTTTTATGCGGTATTTTACTAATTATTTATAGAACACCAGACTTGCTTATAAACCCACGCATTTGGGCAGAAGAAGGTACTATTTTTTACGCTTTTGCGCGCCACCATTCAGTTTGGCAAATTTTCACAACAGCGCATGTTGGCTACCTTACACTGTTTAATAGCGTAGTTAGTAGCTTACAAGCCAAATTAGTTGAACCCGAATATGCGGCAACGATATCTACTTATATGGGCCTCTTAGTACAAATAACTCCCGTTTATATTATTGCTTTTACTAGCAGTAAATTTTGGGATAATGCCTTTAAAAAAATAATCTGCGCCTTTATTGTAATTATTGTAATGGAACCCGAATTATGGTTAAACACAACCAATTCGCATTTTATTTTCGGGCTCATTACTTTTCTTATTATGGTAATTTCAGCATCAGATTTATCTAATTTTCAAAAATACTTTTTTAGACTGCTTTTATTTATTGGGGGACTAACCGGGCCCGCCTCTATTTTTTTTACACCTACTTTTTTAGTAAAGGCTTATCGCGAAAAAAGCAAAGAAAAGTATATTCAGGCTGGTATCATTACACTTTGTGCCATCATTCAAGCCTGCATTATTTTGTATTCGATCTTTTTCGATAACAAGTATAAACGACTTGCTGTGCACGATTTAAAAACAACGCGTTATCACTTTATTATAGATAATTTTTCGCTATTGCCACACACCTATCCTTTTCATTACCATTTACTTACCTTTGATTTAATTACCCTATTTGGAATTTTTATTGGTGCTTTTTATGGCTACCTAATTTTAAAAAACATAAAAAAAATAGATTATTTAATTCCGCTTTTAAGTGTTACGGTTGTTGGCATTTTTTCAACTTTAGGATCTTTAGATATGTCGGGCGGAACAAGATACTCTTACATTCCAACTTGTATTTTAATGCTTGTTTTTTTATCGGAGGCTTTAGATTCAAAATCAAAATCACGTTATGTTGCATCACTTATATTAATTGTTTGTCTGGCTTGTAACGCATCTTGTTACAAACGCACCTTGACAGAATGGGCGTATAGTGCAAATTTTCCTAAATGGAAAAACGAAATTGCTAAATGGCGAATAGACTCTACTTACACCCCTAGAACGCACCCTGCCTTTATTAAAGATGACGAGTGGCAAGTTAAAATGTAAATCAATTTTATAAATGAAATTAATTACGAGTATAAATACTTCTTTAAAAGATACTTTTTTGTTTCGCATAACTTTAATTTTAGGTAGTATATTGTTAATTTCAATAAGAGAGCCAGCTCTTTTATTAAACCCCCGTTTCTGGGGTGAAGAAGGAAGTATCTTTTATCAATTTGCATTACACCACTCTGTTTTAGAAATTCTCACCACGGCACATGTAGGGTATCTTACTTTTTTTAATAGCATAGTAAGCAGCTTGCAAGCAAAAGTT
>JBDTJJ010000007.1:0-3531 GCA_039935895.1 Bacteroidia bacterium
CCTTTTACAAAAGTCAGTTTTTGTGGTGCAATATCTGCCGGTAAATCAAAGCTATACAAATCATCTCCACCAAAACCTCCTTTTTTATCACTATCAAAATAAGCCTTCTTTCCATCCGGACTAACCATTAAACTACTTTCATCATTAAAAGTATTTATAGGATAACCTAAATTAATAGCCGGCCCCCAAGTTCCATCAGCTTGCCTGCGACTCATGTAAATATCCATGCCTCCCATGCCTATATGTCCATCAGACGCAAAATATAAAGTCTGATTATCTGGATGAATAAAAACGGCTTCTTCTTTTCCGTCTGTATTAATATTTGGGCCAAGTTTTACAGGAGTTCCAAATACGCCGTCATCTCCCGCGGTACTCATATAAATATCTTGAGCACCAATATTCGGGCCTTTACGAATTCCTCTTACAAAATAAAGTGTTTTATTATCAGATGAAAATGAAGGTTGAGATTCCCACTGATAAGTAGATACCGGAGGCCCCAAATCAAATGGTTTACTCCATTTATTTTCCCCAATTTTTTGCGAGAATAAAATATCACAGCTTCCAACACTTGGTTTTCCGGTAGCAGCAATAATTCCTCTTTCATCAGGACCAGTTGCCATTTGCTCGCATCCTACAAAAAATAAAAATTGTCCGTCAACAGAAACATTTGGAGAGCCTTCATTACAAGGACTATTTATTCCTTTCATTGGTGTAGCAGTTTGCCACTCGTTATTTTCTTTTTTCGAAAAATAAAAATCTTCTTGTCCGTTAGATAATCCATCGCAAGTAGTAGCTCCAATAATTCGTCGCGTAAAATAAAAATATTGGTTATCCGCTGTAATAGTACAAAAGTATTCATCGTTAGCTGTGTTGATAGCCGGCCCCATGTTTTCGGGCTTAAAAGGTATTGGATTTTTTATTTGTTCAACCGCAAACTGACAGCATTGTAAATAATATTTTCCTTTTTCTTTCATATTAGGGCTAACTCTTTCAAAAGAAAGAAACTGTTGGAAGCTTGGTATGGCATCGGCATATTTACCTGTGTAATATTGTATTTCTCCTAATTGAAAAAAATTACCCGGAAAAAATTTAGGATTTATTTGTACTGCTTTTTTTAAATTTTCTGCAGCCAAATCATTTTTATTTCCAGCCATATTAATGGCTGCCAAACCCATTAAAGCTTCTACAAAATTTGGATCTTCGGCTAATGCTTTATTAAACGATTTTTCAGCCTCTGCATCTTGGTGCGATTCAAAAAACTTCCTTCCCTCTTCAATATATTTTATAGCTTTTTTGTTGGTAGATGTATAACTACCCGGCGGCATATTTTTTTGGGAAAAACTATAAGTAAAAATTAAAAAGTTAAAAGCTAAAAGGAGTGCTAGTTTTCTCATCGCGTTAAATATTTTTGAAGCTCGGCTCCGTATAATTTTTTTCCATCTTTCAATACCGTGATAAACGCATCAGTAATTCCTAATGCAACTACTTCCTCTTTTAATTTTTGTGCATATCGTGCTTCGGTAAACGAACCAACGGTATAGACATATAAATCATTTACTTGCAAATTATTTATAGGCCATGTTTTTACTTTTAACCAAGTATCAGAAATTTGTTGTGGCACTTGTTTTCTGTACGCGCCAATTTGCACTTTAAAAGTTATGCCTTCATCATTTGCTTTAACACCATTATCGACAGTTGGCGCAGGGCCTTGTGTAACTCCATTACTAAAAGGTTGTATGCCAGTTGTTGTATTAGCAGGTTCAGTATTGGTATTTGTTTGTGGATTATTATTAGCAGGTGTTGACTCGTTAATAATAGGCGCGATACTTTCTCCAGAAAAAATAATTGGTTGCTGTGTAGGGAACTTAATTGTTTTATCGGTAGAAACTTTATCAATCGCGTCAGATGTTTTAATGCGTTGTCCGTTTAAGTATGCGCTCACAAAAGCATCTGTTATACCAATGGCATTAACTTTTCTTCTATCGGTTTTTACCAAATCTAAACTGCTGTAAATACCTGCGGTGTAACGATAGTTTCCATTAGTTAATTGCTCTCTGTAAATTGGTTTTAAATTACCCAACTGCGTATTGCTTACATTGTTTGTATAAACACCAATTTGTATGGTGAACAATAATCCGTTTACAGTTGTCAAATTACTCGATTGTACAGGTTGTGTGTTTTCTGTAGCAACATTTGCAGGTTGTGTGCTTGTAGGGATATTATTATTAGCTGTGATACCTGCTGTAGCATTGGCATCTGTATTTACCGACTGACCTTGTTGTTTAAGCGTGTCTAAAGCACCTTCTAAATTAACTCGCTTACCATTTAAGTAAGCAACAACAAAAGCATCTCTATAACCTAATTTTTTCAAATCATTTTTAACGGCATTAGCGTTGTTGTATTTATCAAACAAACCTGCTTGATAGCGTATAAAACCTTGCGGAGTAGTTTCACCACCAACAGGTGTAAGTCCTTTAAAAGCATCTAATGCAATAGGATTTTTAAATGCCCCAATTTGCACTCTAAAGACAAGACCATCAGGTAATTTTTCGTTTAACGGAATAGGATGCGCTTCACTATACGCATCGCCTTGTTTTATTTCAAAACCTTTAGTGCCAATATATTTTTGCACTTCGGTGCTGCCTTCGGTTGGTGTGTTTGTTCTGTTATTTACAGGCGTTGTATTATTATTTGCTGTTTCATTATTAGTTTGAGTTGCTACATTATTTGCCGCCGCCGCAGCATTAGTTTCTTTTATCGTTTTTTGATTAGAAGTTAGCGTAGCTTTTAATCCAATACGTTTTGTTTGAAGAACTTTTATATCCTGTGCGATTTTATTTTTTTCTGTAACAGATGTTGCGGCAGTTTGTTGTTGCTTTTTCTGAGCAAGTTCTGTATCAATTGTTTTAACGTAATTATTTATAGTTGTGTTTTGTTGTTTTAAATTTTCGGTTGATGGATTACTATTTTGAGATGAACTTAATTGCTCATCATACGTAGTTGCATTTGTTTTAAATGGCTCAGAATAACTTGCATATTTTTCGGTAGGGGCCGCATTTGTATTTGCGCCTGATTCATTCGCAGCATTCGATTGATTACTTGTTCCGCTATTAGAATTAGCTGCTACAACTGCAATATTATCCAAAGTTTTTGCATCAAGTGTTTGTGTGTAAGCATCTGCTTCCTGTTTTTTAGATTCCGCGAAGCTACGTGTATTAGAAGCCAATTCTGTTAAAGAATCTGCTTTGACTTTTATAGCCGTTCCTTTTTGTTCTAGGATTTCTGCTTGCTTTAATTTGTCTTGTTTTTCAGTTCCTTCAGGTAACGCAGCCGCATCTGTTTTTAATTGATTAGCACGATTTATATTTTCTTCAGCTCTGTTTTTAAATAATTCTGCCTGAGTCTCTTCCTTTTTTGCTTGGTCGTTATATTTTATTGTTTCCTTTTGTAAAGCAGTAACTTGTTTGTATTCTGGTGTGTTTTTAATTTCAGCTACTTGTTGAGTATTTAAATTACCAACTGTTGTATTAG
>JBDTJJ010000008.1:0-6199 GCA_039935895.1 Bacteroidia bacterium
ATGATGATACTTACGCACTTAATGGCAATAGAAGTAAGAATATTTTTTTTTGTTTTAAGGCTACGCTCATGTCCTTTTGTAAAAAAGGTTTTTAGGTTTAAAGACTTTAATATAGATTTTTCTTTTCCCACTACTTCAAACTGTTTTCTAAATCTTCTATTACTAACTGTGTGCGTTTATCAACTCCTTTTTTATTTAAGTGATAATAAGAATTGAAAAAATAAGCCGGTGAAAACTTATACCGATTTGGTTCAACAGAAAATGAAATAGAATTACTAATAAGCGAAACCGTTATAAAATCAATAGCGCTTGCTTGGTTAACATACGATTGACTTTCAATTACAGGGGGAAGAAAAATGAATTTGGCGCCTTTTTCTACAACATACTCTTTAAAACCTTTTATAGATGAGATAACATCTTGGTTAATTTTTTCATCGCCCGAAGTTTTTTTACTTGGCAAATAATTTTGATTAGGTAATTCCCAGTGTATATACGCATCTCCAAATTCGTTAAAAGATTGTCTATCGTAAATATTTATTTCAGAAGAAATATTTTGCTTTTGAAACGGGGAAAAAACATAATTTTTAATTTTTTTGGCAGCATACGTTGGCATATAATTCATCAAATGACTCCATTGTTTTGCATCCACTAATTTTTTGCCGGATGGGTCAACATCAAAAAGGACAGAAACCAATTCCATTTCGCCATAAAAATTATTAGTATAAAAATTTTCATACTCTGGAATCAATACAACCACATCACCTTTGTTTATGTAAGATTTTATATCATTCATAATAAATTTTAACCCCATACCTGCGTGCACACCCATATTTACAACGGGTTTATTAAATTTATCAACTATTTTCTTACTATCTAATCCAAAACTAATATTTGAACCTCCAACAAAAATTATTTTTTCGGTTTTAATTTTCTTAAGTTTTTCATGCTTGTCAATTAGCCCTCCTAAGATACTATTCTTAGAAACAAAATCGGGGATAAAAAACAACGATGCAGTAAGAATTAATAGTGTTACTATTAAAAGGAGAGTTATTTTTAACAGAAACTCTTTCATCTTAAAACTGAAAATAAATAAAGGCTTGGTTCTGTTTAAAAAACGCCAAGCAAGTTATAATCATTACCAAATAAACGCTCCACCTTACAAATACCTGCATTTGTTTAGGTTGAAATATTTTGATATTATTTTTACTAATAAATTCTATTAAAAACAATAGTAAAATTAACGGTAAAGCCAAAGCCATGCCATGTTGCACCGGATATGTGAATAAAGATTTTGAAAACAATCTATTTAAATATTCGAATGCTTGTGAGATATTTTGCGACCTAAAAAACACCCATGTTAGTGTAATTAAAAAAAATGTAAATGCAATTTTTAAGGTATCTA
The DNA here is from genome assembly GCA_039935895.1 of Bacteroidia bacterium. Lineage (GTDB taxonomy): Bacteria > Bacteroidota > Bacteroidia > B-17B0 > Aurantibacillaceae > PALSA-968. Next base: position 1,403 of record JBDTJJ010000008.1, read on the forward strand.
AAATAAAATTAGATTGGCTTTCTTTTTTCTTTTTAGAAAATAAAATAGTGGGGATAATGAACAATCCATTTAATAATCCCCATGCTATGAATGTCCAATTAGCACCATGCCACAAACCACTTAACGCAAAAACAATTAATGTGTTTAATATAATTCTTCCTAATGTTCCTCTGCTTCCACCCAAAGGAATATATACATAATCTCTAAACCAGGTTGAAAGTGATATGTGCCAGTTGCGCCAAAACTCAGCTACATTTTTTGAGAAGTATGGGTACGAAAAATTTTGCATTAAGGTAAAGCCAAATAATTTAGCCGTGCCAATAGCTATGCTTGAATAGCCCGAAAAATCGCAATATATTTGAACAGCAAAATAAATAGCGCCCAATAATAAAGTGCTTCCAGGAAGTGAATTGTAACTTCCAAATATTTGATCGACATAGACAGATAGCGAATCAGCAATAACTATCTTTTTAAACAAGCCCCATAAAATTTGTTGCATGCCTTGTTTGGCTTCTTCATAATTAAACTGCCGTTTGTTTTTAAATTGGGGTAATAAATTTATAGCGCGCTCAATAGGGCCTGCAATTAATTGCGGAAAGAAACTTATAAAGGCAGCAAATAAAACAAAATCCGTTGTTGGTTTTATTTTTTTAAGATAAACATCGGCCGTATAACTTAATGATTGAAACGTATAAAAACTTATTCCCACAGGAAGAATAATTTTAATAATTGTGATTGATGGATGAAAACCTAAACTTGTTGAGGCAGCAATAAAATTATCTATAAAAAAATTGTAATATTTAAAGAAACCTAAAAAACCAAGGTTTGCCAAGCAACTTAAACTAAATACCAGCTTTCTTTTTTTAGCTTTTTCTACTTTTCCAAGTTGTACACCAACCCAAAAATCTAATGTTGTGCTAAAGGCAATTAGTAAAAGAAAGCGCCAATCCCACCATCCATAAAAAACATAACCCGTTACCAATAAAAAGAAATTTTGCCCCTTTACCTGTTTGTTAAATACAAACCAATAAAGCAGAAAAATAATGGGTAAAAATATAGCAAACTCAAACGAATTAAATAACATTTTATAGTTACAGTTTTATTTTACTAATTGTATTAAGCTATTAGCAACAAAATTTAATTTATTGAATTTACTTAATTTATTTAAAAATGGATTTACTAATGCTTCAAACCTATGTTTTGCTTTTGGATTAGTAAATGTGTTATCGGTAGAAATATTTATACGATGAATATTAAGTAAATCCATCCTTTCTATATTTTCTACTTTATCAGTTTGCGCGCCAAAAGCTAATTCGATTTTATTTTCTTTCAATATTTTATAGGTTGTTTCTTTCTCTCCCACATATCCGCCTGGATAAGAAAACAAGGTTGTTTTATAATTTAATAGCGTACGGATAATTTGTTTTGAAATAGAAATTTCATGTCCAATCTCATCGGTAGATATATTTTTAAAAATTTTGTGCGAGTGAGAATGACACCCAATAGAAATTAAATTAGTAGTTAACATTTCTTTTACCATGCTAACTGATAAATGAGTTGTTAAGGGTCGCCCTCCTTCACTCCACTCATTTGTAAATTTTTCGTTTTCATCACCTAAGCATGATGTAATCAAAAACACAGTAGCTTGCATTTTTAATTCTTTTAAAACAGGAAACGCGTATGAATAAACACCTTCGTAACCATCATCAAATGTAATAACAACAGGTTTTTTAGGAAGCTTTTCCGGTGTTAATAATAATTGTGGAGAAATTGATGTGAAACCATTTCTTTGCAAGTACAACATTTGTTCTTTAAACAAAGTTTCATTTATCCAATCAGGGGCAGCGGCCGTAGTTTGTTTCACAATATTGTGATACATTAATACCGGTATATGTTTAGTCATATTTAGAAATTCTTCTGTAAAACTTGGCTAAGATTTTTTAGTGAATATTTGCTGGAATTTACTTTTCTTTTTTAAATCAGCTTCGTCTCCATAACCACCATAGCCGTAGCCATAACCGTATCCGTAGCCATAGCCATAGCCATAGCTATTTGATGAAATTTTTACCGCGTTAAATACAATGCCAATATTTTTTATTTTACCTTCTTCGTATAATTTATTTATAAACTGTAAGTGCTGACTTCTAGTTATGTTTTGTCTAACTACATAAATATTTACATGCGAGTATTTTGACAATACAATACCATCTGTTACCAAACCTATAGGCGGAGTATCTACAACAACATAGTCGTATTTTTCGCTTAGATATTGAAAAAGTTTATCCATTTTCTCTTTCAGCAAAAGTTCTGATGGATTTGGCGGGATGGGTCCTGAAAAAATAACATCTAAATATGGAAGTGTATCTACCAATTGAATAACTTCATCAATACTTGCTGTGCCGGATAGATAATTACTCATTCCTTTATCATGCTTTAACTTTACCCCCTCTACCAATTTTGGTTTACGCATATCTAAACAAACCAACACTGTTTTCTTTTCAGAAAGTGCAAAAATACCTGCTAAGTTGTAGGAACAAAATGTTTTTCCTTCGCCGCTTATGGATGATGTTACTAAAATTACATTTTGCTTTTTCCCGCTATCATTTTCATCTAAAAAATAATTTATATTTGTTCGTATTGTTCTAAACGATTCTAAAAAAATTGAGGTAGGTTTCTGTTCGGAAAATAAACTGTTGTTATTATTATTATAACCAACAATCCCCATTACCGGTATTTTGGTATGGCTTTCTAAAACATCTTTATCAGAAATTTTATCATTCAACATTTCAACAATAAAAATTAAAAGTGCAGGCAATAACAAACCTATTACAATAGCAATAGCATAAGATTTGCTTTTTACAGGTCTAATGGGATTATACGACGGGGTCGCTTTATCTATTATCCAATTATCAGAAACTGTTGATGCTAATAGAATAGCCGTTTCAGAACGCTTTTGTAACAAGTAAACATACAGGCCCTCTTTAATAGTAAACTGGCGTTTAATGCCAATTAATTCTATTTCGTTTTTAGGCATACTGTGTATTTTTATTTCAATTTTAGCCAACTGACTATTAACTTCATCTTGTGCAATGGTGTAACTTTTCCTAATCCCAACAAGGGTTTCTAGTATAGTGTTTTTTGCTTTTTTAATTTGTAAGTCTAAATTTTCTATTAGTGGGCTAGTCGCTTTAGAGTCGTATTGACGTTTATCTCTTTCGTTTTCAAGTTCGCTTAAAGTAGCAATTAGTTTAATCAATAATGGATCATTAATACCGATGCTGGTTGGTGCAATATCATTTACCTTTTTATTTTCTTTAATGTAATTGGTTAAATAGTCAACAAAACTTAATTGAATATTAATTTCAGAAATCCTTTCGTCCATATCTTTTACCTGATCTAAAAACACTTTAGATTCTGCCTCAATATCAGTTATACCCTTATTATTTTTAAAGACAAGCATATTGTCTTCTATTTGCTTTAATTCGTCTGAAATTTGTAAAATTTGCGAGTCAATAAATTTTAGCGAATTACTAGCCAATAAATTCTTCTGCTCAATACTATTTTGTATGTAAACTTCGGTTAGCTTATTTAAAAAATCCGCACATTGTTCAGGCACAGGATCTGTAGCGGTAAGTTGTAAAATTGATGAGCCCGAAGCAGCTACATCAACCGTAAGATTACCTGCATAATAACTAACGATATTTTCAATTGGATTAAAAAATATTTTAAATTTTTTTTTATCGAAAGCTGCGTTATCAAATTGCGTGCTGTCAAAACTTTTTCTTTTTACTATTTTAAACGTGCCTAATTCATTTGTAATAGTTTTATTAAAAGTATATTGCTCAGATTTTTTTTTATCATCGTTATTTTTTAAAAAATAAGTCAGTTCAAACTGTTTGCTAGTTAAAATATTTATATCCAATTCATAAAAGGCAGCAGCATCAGTAAGGGTATCTGCTTTTAACTGAAACGGACACTTAGTATATAGTTCCGTCGATTTTAGTTTGCCTTGCAAAATGTACGTTTCACCAAATTCCAATTGCTTTGCGGCTTTAGAAATAAGTGAGTTTGATTTTAAAATTTGTATTTCATTTTCTAAATTTCGGTTGCGTTTATAATCGTTAAGCTCTTTTAAAATCTCTTCGCCGCCTGCATTTTCGTCTTTAATAATTATGCGACACGACGAACGGTACAGTGGTGTAGCAATCCAATTATAATAACGCGCTACCATTAATGCAATAGCTAACGAAAGAAAAAATAAATACCAATATTTTACATACTTGAGTAGAAAACGTTTAACGTTAAAATTTCTTTGCTCTATTTCTAATCCTGGCTTAATTGAGCTATCACTCATATCTAATTTAATGCATATTGTACCCGATAAAGATAGGAAGAAATGATGAATTATAGATAGTAAACAATATCTAGGAAAGTGCATATAGTGGAAATAAAAAAATAAAATTTAGTTTACTTAATTTTATCACTCAAAATCTTCTAGAAGGTGTGCAATAATTATGCGCAGTTTTGTACTCCTTTTATATGATTTTGTCCCAAAATGTTGTGTTTTGCTTGATTTTGCAGGCTGATGCAGGACTTAAAATCCTGTATCCTTAACAGATGTACGGGTTCAAGTCCCGTCCCGAGTACCAGCAAAATCAAGCCTTTCAGAGATGAAAGGCTTTTTTTATTTTAAAAATATTTACTTCTTTAAAATATATTCATACCGAATAATTAAAGCGTGAAATATCACTGGTTTTTAAACTTGCTTATAATCTCATAAGAATGCAGTCTTGCCGC
>JBDTJJ010000009.1:0-5931 GCA_039935895.1 Bacteroidia bacterium
CCGCAACGTTTTAGCTGCAAAAATTAATGGCGAAGTTTGGGATGCCACGCGCGCCCTAAACCAAGATTGCAACCTAACTTTATTAACCTGGAACGATACCGATGGTAAGCAAACCATGTGGCATTCGTCTGCGCATATAATGGCAGAAGCCTTAGAAGCATTGTATCCCGGTGTAAAATTGGGTATTGGTCCGCCAATTGAAAATGGTTTTTATTATGATGTAGATTTTGGAGATAAACCTTTAACTCCCGAAGAACTTCCTAAAATAGAAGCTAAAATGCAGGAGCTTGCCAATAAAAAAAGCGAGTTCGTTCGTAAAGAAGTTTCTAAAGCAGATGCTATAAAATATTTTACCGAAAAAGGAGATCAATATAAATTAGAATTAATTGATGGTTTACCTGATGGCGAAATAACTTTTTATTCCCAAGGTAATTTTACCGATTTGTGCAGAGGGCCACACATGCCAAACACAGGTTTTGTAAAAGCTATAAAGTTGATGAACATTGCCGGTGCTTATTGGCGCGGTAACGAAAAAAATAAAATGCTTACCCGTATTTACGGCATCACGTTTCCAAAAGATAAAGAGCTGAAAGAATATTTAACTCTTTTAGAGGAAGCTAAAAAACGCGATCACCGTAAACTTGGTAAAGAATTAGAATTATTTCATTTCTCTGAAAAAGTTGGAATGGGCTTGCCCTTATGGCTTCCAAAGGGTGCTGCTTTGCGCGAACGTTTAATTCAATTCATGCAACGTGCACAACTTAAAGCAGGTTATTTGCCTGTGGCTACTCCGCACATCGCTTTAAAAGATTTGTACGTTTGTTCTGGTCACTATGAAAAATATGGTGCCGATTCTTTTCAGCCGATAAAAACTCCGCGTGAAAACGAAGAGTTCTTTTTGAAGCCAATGAATTGTCCGCACCATTGCGAAATTTATAAAGCATCGCCAAAATCATATAAAGATTTACCGGTTCGTTATGCTGAATTCGGGACTGTTTATCGTTACGAGCAAGCCGGCGAATTACATGGTTTAACTCGCGTGCGTGGCTTTACACAAGATGATGCGCATTTATTTTGTCGCCCCGATCAAGTAAAAGAAGAATTTTGCAAAGTAATTGATTTGGTGTTGCATGTTTTTAAAGCATTAGATTTTAAAGATTATACTGCACAAATTTCTTTACGCGATAAAGAAGATCGTGCAAAATATATTGGAAGCGACGAAAATTGGGCTTTGGCAGAACAAGCCATTATAGAATCTGCTGCTGAAAAAGGTTTGCGTACCGTTACAGAATATGGCGAAGCTGCTTTCTACGGGCCGAAATTAGATTTTATGGTGAAAGATGCTATCGGTAGAAAATGGCAGTTAGGAACTATTCAGGTTGATTACAATTTGCCTGAACGTTTTGAATTAGAATATACCGGAAGCGATAATCAAAAGCATCGTCCGGTAATGATTCACCGCGCACCGTTTGGATCTTTAGAAAGATTTATTGCTGTGTTAATTGAACATTGCGGAGGTAATTTTCCACTTTGGTTAACGCCTGATCAAATCGCTATTCTTCCAATAAGTGAGCGTTTTAACGACTACGCCCATGAGGTTTTGCAATTATTAAATAATTACGATATTCGTGGCTACGTTGACGACCGTGATGAAAAGATTGGCAGGAAAATTCGTGATAACGAAATGAAAAAAATTCCTTACATGCTTATTGTTGGTGAAAAAGAAGTAGCTGATAGAAAAGTTGCCGTTCGTAAACACGGAGAAGGAGATGTTGGCATTGAAAGCATTGAAGAATTTGCCGACAGAATTAAAAAAGAAATCGAAAACGATTTTAATAAAACAAAAGAAGAAGTAAAAATATAAACTAAAAAACAGGAGGTTACCATCGCAACACCATACAGACCAAAACCGGTCTTTAAAAAACCAGCCGGCACTAGGCCGCCATACAATAGAGGTCCACAAAAAAAAGAAGATGCACATCGCATTAATGAAAGAATTACAGCTGCCGAAGTTCGTGTAGTTGGTGACGGATTTGAACCTGGCGTTTATCCAATTAAAAAAGCCATTGAATTAGCACAAGAGCAAGGTTTAGATCTTGTTGAAATTGCCCCTCAAATTGTGCCGCCGGTTTGTAAAATTATTGATTACAAAAAGTTTTTATATGAGCTTAAAAAGAAACTAAAAGAAACTAAATCAAAAGCCAGCAGGGTTGTTGTAAAAGAAATTCGTTTTGGTCCGCATACAGATGATCACGATTATAACTTTAAAAAGAACCATGCTATGGAGTTTTTAAAAGACGGTTTTAAAGTGAAAGCGTTTGTGTTTTTTAGAGGGCGAGAAATTGCCTTTAAACAACAAGGCGAAATTTTATTGTTGCGTTTTGCCAGCGAGCTTGAAGAGTTTGGTAAACCAGAGCAAATGCCGCAATTAGATGGTAAGCGTATGATTATGATACTTGGTCCTAAGAAAAAATCTTAATCTTATAAATGAGAAGCCTCACAGAAATGTGAGGCTTTTTTATTGCGGTACTGCGTTAAAATATGGTTCACTTTCTGACGGTAATATTGTTTGTTTCAAATTTCATTAAATTTTTCTACTAAATATTGTTGAAGCACTAAGGCGTGTGTATGCTCTTTATCATTTCCGGCATATATTAAAGTGATTACTTTAGTATCTAAATGGTTTTTAACAAAGAACGCAACGGCTTCATTTTTTTTCAGCTCTGCTACATATTTTTTTTGAAATTCTGCCCACAATTCGGGGTCATGATTAAACCATTTTCTTAGGGTAACCGTAGGCGCAATTTTAATATTCCAATCATTTAGTTTAGCTACTTTTTTGCTAATGCCTCTGGGCCAAATTCTATCAATTAAAATTCTGCAACCATCTTTTTTTAAAGGTTTTTCATATACACGTTTAGTTTTAATTACTATTTCCATTAGCCTAAGATTATTGGTTTATGCCGGTGTAAGGTTTCTTGATCTTAAATAAACTACTGTTCTATTTAGGTATGGAAACAATCCAATAAGTAATAAGGTACCTACCAGCAACCACGCCATCATTTCATAATAATCCATAGCAAAGCGTAAATGACTTTGACCATTTATAGCATTCACTAATAATTTATTGGCTCCCTTTATAGATTTTGTTTGATACATGCCTCTACTCGTTAAACGATGAGCTTGCATTGATATGGTATTTTTAACTACAGGATTAGTTAAGGTAAGATTATCTTGAAAAGTATTATAATGCTTGCTTTTTCTAAATAATTCGTAATAATTGATAACTGCAATGCTGACAGAAAAACCCAAATAACGCACAGCCAAACATATTGCGGCACCAGATGCACCCATACTTACAGGTACAGATGAAACGGAATATATTATAGTTGGAACCATAATCATACCAACGCCTGCACCTTGTATAAAAAGAAGCAAAAAATAATTTTTTTCGTCAGCTTGTATATCGAATAGAAAAAACATAGCCGAATGAAAAATAAGCAACAATAAAAAACCCGAAATCCATATAAACCGAATATTCTTTTTCTGCAAAATCATGCTGCAGGCTATAATTACACCAGTTATTATACCTGCAATATTTAAGAGATTCATATAAGAAACGTGCATAGGATCAAACTTTAGCACATTGGCAAAAAAGTTATTGGTAATGCCTAAAGAAAACCGACAGATATACATGACAAACAATAACAAAATACCTATATTATAATTTCGAAATTTAAAAACAGAAAGATCTATGTATGGTCTTTTCATACGTCGTTGCCGTATAAAATATAGTAGTGATAACAATACAATTGAAATAACACTATACCTTATGCGCGTGTCTTCCAACCAATAATATTCTTGTCCAAATATCATGATATAACCTATCAGGCATAAAATAATACTATAAATAGAGAAACTTTGCCAATCTAATTTATACAAGGGGAAACGGACATTTAATCGAATATTATTCATTGAAATAATCAACATAAATAAGCCGGGGATGTAAGAAAACATAGCACATTTATATACGATATGAAAATTAGCAGCATCAATAATATCAGCTGTAACAAAATTATTAAAAGGAATAGCACAGAGTAACATGCAAAAGAAAACAGAGAAACTTATTTCTCGCGCTCGCTCGCTATGAAGCCTTGTAAACATAGTAGCCAACGACAGATTTACGGTACTTGCAAATAACATACCTTGTATAAACCTAATAGGAAAAAGGATATATACATTTTGCGTGTAATAACATATAAAAGTGGTAACGATATTGAGTACCGTAAAAATGATAAAATACTCTTTAGCGGCCAGGTATATAAAAAACCTTCGTTCGAGCGAATAAAACCCAACGTAGCCACAATAAAATAAAGCAACTGCAAATTGCATGTCAGCAGGCTCGCTACCGTAATACCCAGCGGCTGCATTTATATTTGATAAGGGAAGAAAAAAAAGTACGGTACTGGGTAATAAAAGGATAAATAAAATTACCTTAATTAACCACTCGGGTACCCAATGTTTAAATATAGGAAAGGTATTAATCACGATGTTGTTTTTTAGGTACAGAAACGTTTACGTTCATTCCTACTTTTAAAAGATCAATTTCTTTTCGGGTACCTTCTACTTTTATACGTACTGGCACACGTTGCACAATTTTTACATAGTTACCGGTAGCATTATCGGGTGGCAATAAAGAAAAACTTGAACCTGTGGCCGGTGATAATGAAATAATAGTGCCCTTAAATGTTTTATCAGGATATGCATCTGCATAAAATTGTACGGTATCGCCAATACGCATACTGCCAATTTGAGTCTCTTTATAATTAGCTACTATCCATTTATCAGTTTCATCATCTACAATAAAAGCAAGCACTTCGCCCACGTTAATCATTTGCCCAACCTCTATGGTTCGTCGGCCCATTCTTCCATTATAAGAAGCTGTAATTATGGTATAGCTTACGTCAAGTTTATGCCTATCCAATAAAGATTTTAAACGAATGACTTCTGCTTTTACCACTTCTTTTTCTGCCTGTATATCTTGTATTTTAGAAGTAGAAGCATCATAATTATCCTGTGCAGATTGATAATCGCTGATGCTTACATCCAACGTTGCTTTCATGTGCTCTAATTGTTGCTTGGTAGCAGATTCTTCTTTAAATAATTTTTCATAACGATCATAATCTAATTGTTGCTTTAGCACTTTTGCTTGGTTAGCAACTATTTGAGCTTTGTTAGATTCGGCTGTTTTTTGTAACGTATGTATATTACTTTCTAAAACATCTAACTGCGCTATTGTTTTTTGAATAGATGCTTCTGTTTGAGCTTGTTGTATAACATACTCTCGGTTGTCTATCAAAAGAAGTGTATCGCCTTTTTTTACAAGTTGGTTTTCTTCAAATTTTACGGCTACAATAAACCCACTCGCTCTTGATATAACCGGGTTTACATATTCTTCTACCTGCGCATCGTTAGTTTGCTCATAGGTATAATAATTCCACAAGGTTTGTACACCCCAAATTAATAGAACAACCACTATCATACCCGATATCCATCCGGTTATGCTTGTAATTAATTTATCGGTAACTGTATATTTTTTTTTCATATCCTTAAAGAACTCCTATTACGTTTTGAAGTAAATAATATTTAGTTTGTGCCAATATTTTTGCTGAAGCCAATTCAAATTTTGTTTGCAGCACTTGCACATCAGCATCTAACAAATCGGTTATTAAAGATGTTTGGTTAAAGTAAGTGTCTTTAATAATTCGTTCATTCTCTATAGCTTGATCTACATTTACTTTGGCAACCTCCACTTGTACTAAAGCTTCTTTATAACGTAAGTAAGATTCTTTTACTTGTTGCCGAACTTTATCTTCGGTGTCTTTATGCGCTTCTTCTTCTTTTTCAATTTCTAATTTTGCCGCGGCTTGT
>JBDTJJ010000010.1:0-5680 GCA_039935895.1 Bacteroidia bacterium
ACTTCCGTTAGGATCTCCCATTGCTATACCGTTATTTACATCCCAAAAATAAACCCAATCAATAAAATTATCTACTCCATTAAACATGGTTAAAGAATCTGATATAAGTGTAAAATTAACACCGCCATTAATTGTTCTAATTACTTTACTGCTTATACCTGTAGTATTATGGCCGGCTAATTCAGCAACCTTAGGGTAAGCTGAAATAAAGGCTGTTGTAGCATTTATTGCAGAAATGTTTGATGGGCTATAAGTATTTGTATCTGCAAAAAAAGTACCTTTCATAAAACTTGTACCGCCATTTGTTGTTACTACAAATGTATCTGTAGCTCTATTAAATGCAGTTGACGCATCATAAGCTATAGCCCAAGCAATATTAGCATCAACAGCACTCATGTAACGAACGCCCCATGAAGTATCAATATTAATATTTTTAGGACTCCAAATGGCCGAAGCCTGACTAAATGCTGCGCCCATTCCGGCAACAAATAGCGAAAGTGTAAGTACAATTTTTTTCATTTTTTGATTTTTTAAATTTAAGTTGAGCAAATATACTATTTTATATTTAATTAAAAAATTGGTTATTTCTTCTTAAAAGAAGCAATAAAATTCTTGGTAAAGTCACTAAGTACAAGGGTTCCACTCATTAAAGCACGTTCAATTAGCAGCGTATCCCAGCTTTCGGTACCCTCCCACATAATTTTCTTTAACATTTTCATGGCTTCCGGGCTGCTTTTGGCCAATTTTTGTGCTAATGTTAAAATGGCGGCATCCATTTCAGTATTTGTTTTAAAAAGATGAGTGTATAGGCCTTTTTGTTGAGCAAAAGCCGCATCGTGCCATTCGGTTGCATCAATAGTTAGTTGGCAAAAGGCAGATGTACCTATTTTTCGTTCAACAGCCGGCCCAACTACAAAAGGCCCAATACCTACTGCTAATTCACTTAATTTGATGGATGCGTTTTCGTTTGCAAACGTATAATCTCCGGCAGATGCCAAGCCTACACCGCCACCAACAGCTTTGCCTTGCACACGTACAAGTACAAATTTTGGAGCCTTACGCATAGCATTTATTACCTGTGCAAAGCCCGAAAAAAAGCGTTTTCCGGTTTCAATATCTTTAATAGCCATTAATTCGTCAAAAGATGCGCCTGCACAAAAAGCTTTATCGCCATCACTTTTTAAAATAATAACTTTTGCTTCTGCATTATTACCCACTTTTTCAATTTCTTTGGCAAGGGTTCTTAAAATTTCTCCGGGCAATGAATTGCTTTGCGGGTGAAAAAATGTAACCGTGCCAATACCATCTTCAATTTGGCTTTTTACATATCCGTTTTCCATATATTTATTAATTTTTCTCAAAAGTAAAAAAATCATTTCTTAAAAGTACCTTTGCAGTGTTTTTTATGAAAGTTAAACTGTTTTTTATCATTTTTTTAATGAGTTTGGGTTTGTCGGCAACGACGAATAGTGACAGCACGCTTATTAAGAAAATAAAAAAAATAGAGAAAAATGTTAAGCTTCTCACCATACCAATTGTTTACTACACGCCCGAAACCAAGTGGGGGGCCGGTGCTGCAGGTGTTTTTAGATTTAAATTAAAAGGAGAGCCGGATAGTGCTCGTCACTCAAATGTATTGTTTTCATTGTCTGTAACACAATTAAAACAAATTGTTTTAGGCGCTCCGTTTCAGTTTTGGCTTAAAAAAGAAAAATATAATATTTATGGAGAACCCGGTTATCAAAACGTAAATTTTTTGTTTTATGGCATTGGCAATAACAGCTTGCCAACGTATAAAGAAAAATATTACACCAGTTTTACGCGCCTTCGTTTAGCGGCTTTGCGAAAAATTTACCCGCATTTTTATGCCGGTTTTAGATATGTATTTGATTACACCACCATGTATCGTTTAGAAAGCGCAGGTCAGTTAATTAACGGCAGTATTGCTGGTAGTAGTGGTGGGGTAGTTTCTGGTATGGGAGGAACTATAAAGTATGATAATCGAGATAATCAATTTTATCCCACAAAAGGCTATTACGTAGAGCTTTATGCACTAACCAATAGCAAAGTTACGGGTAGTAATTACAGGTTTGATAAATATTCGTTAGATATGTCGGCCGCCGTTCCGCTTCCTTTTAAAGAAGTATTGGTTTTTAATGCATATGGAGTTATTACCACTGGCAATGTGCCTTTTTATCACTTAGCCATGCTTGGTGGCGAAAAAAAAATGCGTGGTATATATGAAGGTCGTTATCGCGATAAAGATTGTTGGGTTTTACAAGCCGAATACCGAAAAGAATTATTTTGGCGCATAGGCATGGTTGCTTTTGCAGCTGTTGGAAATGTTGCGCCAAGCGTTAAAGATTTCAGTTTAAAATATACTCATTTTACTTATGGCGGCGGTATTAGAGGCACCATTGATAAAAAACAACATCTTAATTTGCGTTTAGATTTAGGTGTGAGCGATCAACACATAAATTATTATTTTACCATTGGAGAGGCTTTTTAAAATGATAAACCCACCTTTTTTAAAACCAAACGATAAAATTGCCATTGTGGCTACAGCCCGAAAAATATCGGAGCAAGAATTAGCCTTTGCCCTTGAAACAATTAGCGGATGGGGCTTACAACCAGTTTTAGGAAAAAACATCTTCGCTATAGAAAACCAATTTGCAGGAAGTGATGCCCAGCGTGCCGAAGATTTACAACAAGCCATAAATGATGATAGCATTAAGGCCATTATTATTGCCAGAGGCGGCTATGGCACTGTTAGAATTATTGATTTAGTAGATTTTTCCAACCTAAAAACAAACCCAAAATGGATAATTGGTTATAGCGATGTAACTGTTCTTCACTCACATCTTCATAAACACCTTGGCATTACTACTTTGCACGCCACCATGCCTATAAACTTTAGCAAAAATGCTGAAGCTGTTGAAACACTTAGAAAATCTTTATTTGGCGAAGCAATCTCTTATCAGTTCGATGCAAATTCATTCAATAAAATTGGCGAAGCCAAGGGCATTTTAGTGGGTGGAAATCTTTCTTTATTATATGCGTTATCAGCTACCGCAAGCGATATTGATACCACCGATAAAATTTTATTTTTAGAAGATTTAGATGAATACCTCTATCATATTGATAGAATGATGCTTAATTTAAAGCGAAGCGGTAAACTAAAAAACCTCAAAGGCCTTGTTGTTGGCGGCTTTACCGAAATGAAAGACAATACCATTCCTTTTGGTAAAACGGTTGAACAAATAATTTTAGATGCTGTAAAAGAGTATAATTATCCGGTGTGTTTTAATTTTCCAGCTGGGCACGTTGATAAAAATCTTGCTTTATACTTTGGTAAAGAAGCTAGCTTGCAAGTCAATCCTACTAGTTGTTACCTTAAATTTTAATTATTTAATACTTTCTTTTACTTGCTTGGATGATTGGTTTTATCATGTGCGTGCATTCCTCATTTAAAAACGATTAAAACCAACGTTTATTTTTGTGCTGTTCGGTAAAGATAAAGAGCTATCCCACTGTATAAAATATTAGGTATCCAAACGGCAATAAATGAGGATGGAATAACGCCCGATACTGCAAAAATAGATGAAACCTGCGAGAACAACATGTAAGATGCCGCAAGTAATAAACCTATGGCTAAGTGCAGCCCAATACCGCCACGTACACGCCGTGATGAAATACAAACGCCAATAATGGTTAAGATAAAAGTTGAAAATGGAAATGCGGTGCGCATATAATTTTCTACTTCAAAGCGTTCTATACCACTTGAACCTTTTTCTTTTTCTTCGGCAATGTATTTTTTAAGTTCAGGATATGTCATAACCTCCACTTTGCTTTCTATACGCCCCATATCGGCTGGTTTAAAATTAATGTCAAGCTCTTTTACTTGTCCAAATTTTAAATCTTCGGTATATTTTTTTGCCTTGTTTCTTTGTAAAGTATCATCGTGTATAAAACGCTCATAATAATTATGTGCAGTCCATTTTTTCTTTAAAGAATCCCACGCAATCCAATCGGCACTAAGCATATAATATTGCTTAAAATTTTTTACTTTTTCTATGGTAAACCTATTGCCGCGTTTATCGGCATTGGCATAACTTTCCATATAAATTAGCGTTTGTTTATCTAACTGACGATGTATATTTCGTTCGTCGGTTTGATAATGCTGGTTAATGTATTTATCTTCAAAAGCTTGTTTACGTTTATTTGCTTTTGGTATTACAAAATGACTAAGGTACAATGAGGTTAGCGCAATAACTGCAGCGCCAATTATGTACGGACGCAAAAATCTTCTGTACGTTATACCGCTACTAAGTATGGCCACTGTTTCGTAACGGGTTGCCATTTTAGAGGTAAAAAATATGACAGAAATAAAAGTAAATAGCGGACTTAATTTATTGGCAAAAAACGGGATGAAATTCATGTAATGATCAAAGATAATTTCGTGTAAAGTAGCATGTAAAAAATTATCTATCTTTTCTGAAATATCAAAAATAACTACAATACTTATAATTAGCAGGATAGAAAAAATAAACGTGCCGATAAATTTTTTTAAAATGTATTTATCTATAGTTTTAAGAAACATAAACGCAAAGGTAGCTGTTTAATTTTAGTTGTGGATGTTATACATCTATTAGAAAATGAAGCTTTAATATTGTCGTAAACTCTTTTATGCGTTTGTTATCTAAATTAATAACATATCAGATAGATTGCTATCAGAGTTAACACTACTTCATGCTTTCCATAAAATCATTAAACAAGTAATGACTATCATGCGGCCCCGGACCAGCCTCTGGATGGTATTGAACAGAAAAAGCTGCTTTGTTTTTTAAACGAATTCCTTCAATGGTATGATCGTTTAAGTTAACGTGTGTAATTTCTATTTCTTTATTGTTGGCAATATCTTCTGCTTTAACGCTAAAGCCGTGATTTTGCGAAGTGATCTCACATTTATTGGTTAGTAAATTTTTTACCGGATGATTAATTCCTCGGTGTCCGCTGTGCATTTTGTAAGTAGAAATACCTTGCGATTGCGCCAATAGTTGATGTCCTAAGCAAATACCAAACAAAGGTATTTTAGTCTCTAAAATTTGTTTAACCAAATTCGTTTCATCTTTCATAACCGATGGATCGCCAGGACCATTACTCAACATAAAACCATCAGGTTTAAAATCAAGCATTTCTTGCAAAGTAGTTTTCATTGGAAAAACTTTTACGTGGCAACCACGCTGAACCAAATTACGAATAATGTTTTTCTTTACCCCAAAATCAACTAAAGCAACGCGTTTGGTAGGATTAGCTCCTTTAACTTCATACGTTTTGTTTGTGGAAACCTTAGATGACAGCTCTAAACCAGCCATACTTGGCACTTTTGCCAATATTTTTTTTAACTCATCAATATCATAATTGGAAGAAGAAATAATGCAATTCATAGCGCCTTTATCACGTATGTAACGCACAATAGCACGTGTATCAACATCGCTAATGCTAACAATGCCACCTTCGGTAAAGTAATCTTGTAGAGATTTTTGTGCTGCCGGACGAGAAAAACCTGTATTAAATTTCTTGCAAATCATACCAGAAATTTTAATGCCGTCACTTTCTACATCAATATCATTAATACCATAATTGCCAATATGGGTGTTGTTCATTAAAATTATTTGTC
>JBDTJJ010000011.1:0-18883 GCA_039935895.1 Bacteroidia bacterium
TGTATTTGGTTTAATGATTATTGCTTTTACATATTTTTATACAGCTATTATGGTTAATCCTAATCAATTAGCTGATGATATGAAAAAGAATGGTGGTTTTGTTCCGGGTGTTGATGCCCAAGCATTATCTGATGCCCGCAGCCATACCGAACAAAACGGTATTTTGGCGCTTATTAATATTTTTGCAGGAGGTGCATTTAGCCGCGCTTCTATTTTTGGATTAGGTATCATGCCATACATTACGGCATCTATCATCATCCAATTATTAGGAATGGCTGTACCTTACTTCCAAAAATTACAAAAAGAAGGCGAAAGCGGACGTAATAAAATTAACCAATACACAAGGTATTTAACTATTTTTGTTACCGCTGTGCAGGCTCCAGGTTACATTGCTACGCAAATAACAAACTTTGCAGGTGTTGTTCCTAATCCTACATCGTTTTGGTACGGACAAACTATTTTAATTTTGGTTACAGGAACTATTTTTGTAATGTGGTTAGGCGAAAAGATTACAGATCGTGGTATTGGTAATGGTATTTCATTACTAATTATGATTGGTATTATAGCTCGTTTACCATTTGCATTCTTCTCTGAATTAAGCCACAGAGTTGAGTCTCAGGGCGGTGGATTAATTATGTTATTAGTAGAATTAGTATTCTTAGTGTTTGTAGTTATTGCTTGTATCTTATTGGTACAAGGTACTCGCCGAGTTCCAGTTCAATTTGCTAAAAAGATTGTAGGTAATAAACAATATGGTGGTGTTCGTCAGTACATTCCTTTAAAAGTGAATGCTGCGGGTGTAATGCCAATCATTTTTGCACAAGCAATTATGTTTATTCCGGCTGCTGTTGGTCAAATGGCAGGCGGTAAAGGCGGTAATTTCTTATCTGCATTTACAAACCACTTTGGTTTATGGTATAACGTTGTATTTGGTTTAATGATTATTGCTTTTACGTATTTTTACACAGCTCTTATGGTTAATCCTAATCAATTAGCTGATGATATGAAAAAGAATGGTGGTTTTGTTCCGGGTGTTAAACCAGGTAAAAAAACAGCTGAATTTTTAGATCAAGTTATGTCTCGTATTACATTGCCAGGTTCAATTTTCTTAGCATTAGTGGCTGTAATGCCTGCTTTTGCAATGAGAATGGGTATCAGTAACGAATTTGCTAACTTTTATGGTGGAACTTCATTATTGATTTTAGTAGGTGTTGTTTTAGATACCTTACAACAAATTGAAAGTTATTTATTAAACCGTCATTATGATGGATTAATGAAAAGCGGTCGCATAAAAGGAAGAACTAACGCAATGCAAGTTCAAAGCTAATAAGAAGGAAAAAGAAAAATGGCAAAGCAATTAGCGATAGAGCAGGATGGAACAATTTTAGAAGCATTAAGTAATGCTATGTTTTTGGTTCAGCTTGAAAATGGGCATACTTTGGTAGCTCACATCTCTGGTAAAATGCGTATGCACTATATTAAAATTTTAGTTGGAGATAAAGTTAAATTAGAAATGTCTCCCTACGATTTAACAAAAGGAAGAATAACATTACGATATAAATAGTAAACAGGAGGGTTAATACCCGGATCATATATAATAAACAAAACAAGTAAAGATGAAAATCAGAGCATCCCTAAAAAAAAGAAGCGTAGATTGCAAGATAGTGCGCCGAAAAGGTAAGTTGTACATTATCAACAAAAAAAACCCTAAGTTTAAACAACGTCAAGGGTAAACCTGATTTTAAAATAAATTAGGCACGCATAGAATAATTTTGTAAATTCGCAAACTTTTAAAAATTTATTAACACATGGCAAGGATTGCTGGTATTGATTTACCTAAAAACAAAAGAGGAGAAATAGGTTTAACCTACATCTACGGTATTGGTCGCAGTAAAGCGAAAAAAATATTAAACGAAGCTGGCGTTGATGTTGGCAAAAAAGTAAGTGATTGGGATGATGCTGAGCAAAATGCCATTCGTAAAATAATTAACGACGGTATTAAAGTTGAAGGTGCACTTCGTTCTGAAGTTCAATTAAACATTAAACGTTTAACTGATATCGGAACTTTCCGTGGCATTCGTCATCGTGGTGGTTTACCTGTTCGTGGACAACGTACTAAAACTAACGCTCGTACCCGTAAAGGCCGTCGTAAAACAATCGCTAACAAAAAAATGGCGACTAAATAATATTAATTTAAGAATTTTAAGTATAAAATGGCAAAACAAGCATCAGCAAACGCAGCAACATCAGCTAAAGCAGCTTCGAAAAAGCGCGTAGTTAAGGTAGAAGCTACCGGAGACGCACATATTAACGCTACGTTCAACAACATTATAATTTCATTAACTAACACCGCAGGCCAGGTAATTAGCTGGAGCAGTGCTGGTAAAATGGGTTTTCGTGGTTCTAAAAAGAACACACCTTACGCAGCTCAAATGGCATCACAAGATTGTGGTAAAGTAGCCTTTGACGCAGGTTTGCGTAAAGTAAAAGTTTATGTAAAAGGTCCGGGTGGTGGACGTGAGTCAGCTATTCGTTCTTTAGGAACTGTAGGTATTGAAGTATTGGAAATTGTTGATATTACACCAATTCCTCACAACGGTTGCCGTCCTCCTAAACGTCGTCGTGTATAGACTAAGTTTAAAGTAAGAAGTTAAAAGTTAAAAGTAAATATTACAAAAATTAAAATAGAGAAATGGCAAGATATATAGGACCAAAATCTAAGATTGCAAGAAAATTTAAAGAGCCAATATTTGGCCCAGATAAAGCATTAGAAAAGAAAAATTACCCTCCTGGGCAACACGGTTTATCAAAAAAACGTGCAAAACAAAGTGAATACTCTGTTCAGTTAACTGAAAAACAAAAAGCTAAATATACTTATGGTATTTTAGAACGTCAATTTTGGAGAATGTTTACCATCGCTAAAAAAGATTCAGGTGCAACAGGTGAAGTATTATTACAACTTTGCGAATCTCGCTTAGATAACGTAGTATATCGTTTAGGAATAGCTCCAACACGCGCAGGTGCTCGTCAATTGGTTGGTCACCGTCACATTACTGTAAATGGAGAAATTGTAAATATCTCTTCTTACATTTTAAAAGCAGGTGATGTTGTTTCAGTTCGCGAAAAATCTCAATCTCACGAAGCAATTACAGCAGCATTATCAGGTGCTAGCAACAAATACTCTTGGTTAGATTTTGATGCAAAACACATGAGCGGTAAATTTATTTCTCGCCCAGAAAGAACACAAATACCTGAAAACATTAAAGAACAGCTAATTGTAGAGTTATATTCTAAATAGTAATTCTTAGTGCTTAGGTTGAGTTAAAGTAAATAATATTAATTAAAACAAAAATATAATAACATGGCAATTTTAAGTTTCCAACGCCCCGATAAAGTAATTATGTTAGGTTCAACTGAAACCGAAGGTCAGTTTGAATTTCGTCCTTTAGAGCCTGGTTTTGGTATCACTATAGGTAACGCTTTACGTCGTATTCTTTTATCATCTTTAGAAGGATATGCAGTTACTTCTGTTAAAATAGAAGGTGTTGATCATGAGTTTTCTACTATTAAAGGCGTTGCAGAAGATGTAACCGAAATTATATTAAACTTAAAACAAGTTCGTTTTAAAAGACAACTTGATAACCACGATTTTGAAAAAGTTACTTGCAACTTTGCAGGTAAAGAAACTATTACTGCCGGAGATTTATCTAAATTTTTAAGCGGTTTTCAAGTTTTAAACCCAGATTTAGTTATCGCTCATTGCGAATCTAACGTTAAATTTAAAATGGAATTAACCATCAACAAAGGTCGTGGTTATGTTCCTGCAGAAGAAAACAAAACAGCTAACGCAGCACATGGCGTTATTGCAATTGATTCTATCTACACACCAATTAAAAACGTAAAATTTGTAGTAGAAAACTACCGTGTTGAACAAAAAACTGATTACGAAAAACTAATCATTGATATTGTTACAGACGGTTCTATTCATCCAAAAGAAGCCTTAAAAGAATCAGCAAAAATATTAATTCACCACTTTATGTTGTTTTCTGACGAGCGCATTACGCTTGATACAGAAGATAAAAAGAAAGAAAGCGAATTTGACGAGCACACTTTACACATGCGTCAATTATTGAAAACTAAATTAGTTGATTTAGATTTATCGGTTCGTGCATTAAATTGCTTAAAAGCAGCTGATGTTGAAACATTAGGAGAGCTTGTAGCCTTTAACAAAAACGATTTGTTGAAATTCCGTAATTTTGGTAAAAAATCATTAACCGAGTTAGAAGACCTTATTGCAGCAAAAGGTTTACAATTTGGTATGAACGTAGGTAAATATTTATTAGATAAAGAATAACAAACTGTATAATGTACCCTGTATTATGTACAATAGACTTGATACAAGATACAATGCACTTAATACAATAAAAAATATAAAATGAGACACGGAGATAAAGTAAATAATTTAGGCAGAAAAAGTTCGCACCGCAAGGCAACCCTTGCAAATATGGCCTGTGCACTTATTGAACACAAACGTATTTTTACAACAGTTGCTAAAGCAAGAGCTTTACGCGTTTATGTAGAACCTTTGCTTACAAAAAGTAAAGAAGACACTACACATAGCCGTCGTACTGTGTTTGCTTACCTAAAAAACAAAGAAATTGTTTCAACTTTATTTAAGGATATTTCTCCTAAAATAGCAGAAAGAAACGGTGGTTACACACGTATCATTAAAACAGGTTTCCGCCCTGGAGATGCTGCTGATACAGCTTTAATTGAATTAGTAGATTTCAACGAAATTTATACATCAAACAAAGCAGCAGGTGGTGCAACAGAAGCTAAAAAGAAAACTACTCGTCGTCGTGCTCCTAAAAAAGCAACAGACGCAAAAGCAACAGGTGCAAAATCTGACGGTACAGCAGAAGCAACTACAGAAGCATAAGCTAAACGTATATTATCATACAAAAGCCGTAAGATTTATTTCTTGCGGCTTTTTTAGTTTTAGATATTTATGAAATTATTACTCTAAGGTTTAGGTAGCTAGAGTAAGCCATTTTGATTGTTTAACCGTGATGTATAAGTTTTTAAGCATAGCATATAAAATTTTAATGCCATTTCTTAATTATGAAAGTAGAATTAGGAAAAGCCTCTCAGGTTTTATTTTACAATAACCAGTCTTCTGTTTGTAATCCCTTCGCTGCTTAATAAACTTAGGTTATATACACCTTCGCTTAAAAGACTTACATCTATCTGGGTTTTTCCACTTATGCTTTGGGTTAACACCATTTTTCCGTTAACATCATACAAAGCAACGGTTTGTTTGGTAGATGTGCTGGGTTCAATTGTAAAATAACCGTTATTTGGATTGGGATAAATTTTAGCGCTGTTATCTAACGACAGAAGCTCCTTAATACCTGTTACACTGGTAACGCTGGCATCGTCTATTAAAAAAACACTGCCCGCTTTTGGTTTTTTATCTAATGAAGAAGAGCTGAACAACACATATAAAGTATCGGGTGTTAAGCCACTAACGTAAAAAAAGTTAATAGTTGCTTGTGTCCATGTTGATGTGGCTGTAGTGATTTTAACCAAGCCACCGGCTACGGGGTTATGGGCGGCTCCATTCACCAATAATACACGACATTCGGCGGTATCACCTAATTTAGGAGCATATTGATAATAAAAATTGAAAGTAGATAAGTTTTGTGTACAGGGAATACCTGGTTTAAACGTTTGACTAGCTTCGTTGGTGGTTCCGGTAAATAAAATGCCCAAGGTATCTAAATAACTATGACCTATAAACGGGATGCCCCAAGGTGCATTAAGGCTATGAGAAGTGGCCGTATAAATTACGGTTTGTATGCGTGCCGAATAATTACCTGAATGTGCCGTATCGCATCTAAATACAGATACAGGGCTACTTCCAACAAACGAACTGTTAAACATATTATAATCCCACCAGCCCGTGGTAGCATTTCCGCTATTAGGATTCATGGCTGATGGCGCTGCCAAATCATTTGTCCAAGTTTCAAAACCGGGGTTAATCAGTTGGGCTTTTGCATAAAAGCATAAAGTAAACGATAGAAGTGTAATTATTTTTTTCATTCTTTATTATTAATCGGTTTAAACAAATGTATAAAGATTTGTTAGAATAAAACATGATTCAAGTCATGATTCTTTATTTCAGCTACCGAAACTTACAAAAACAGAACTTACTTAAATTTTTCAAAAACACCTAAGCCAAAAAGCGCGAAATCGTACTTTACAGGGTCTTTTGGATCTAATTGCCTTAGTAAAGAAGTAACTTCTTCAACGGCTTGCCAATCGTTTTGAGTGCGTTTTAATAAACCTAATTTTCTGCTAACATTGCCCGTATGTACATCTAACGGCAAACATAATTGTGCTGGGTTTATAGTTTTCCAAATACCAAAATCTACACCAGCCTTATCTTGCCTTACCATCCAACGTAAAAACATACATAAGCGTTTTGAACTCGAATTTTTTAGCGGATTTGAAACATGTTTTTGGGTGCGAGCAGGATGTTGGATAGAAAAAAACTGTTCTCTAAAATAAATAATTCCATTTTTTATAGTCTCGTCATTTGGCTGAATACCTTTACTGAAAAGGGTTTCCACGGATTCATTCTTTTTATAAATTTGTTTTAATGATTGAATAAAAAACATACAATCATCTCCATTAAAAGTGCGGTGCACAAATTTGGAGAACACTTTAATATCTTTTGGCGTAGCCTGAGTAACAAAATTATGCGGAGAAAAATCCATAAACTGCATGAGTTTATTGGCGTTGTTTATAATGCTTTGTCGGTTGCCCCAAGCTATAGTAGCCGCTAAAAACGCAGCAATTTCAATGTCTTGTTTTTTGGTAAACTTATGCGGAATAGAAACTGGATCTGTTTCGATAAAATTTTTGTTGTTGTATAAAAAGTATTTTTCGTTTAAAAAATCTTTTAGTTCAAGTAAATCAGTCTGTTTCATTTAACGGATTAAAAACTAATCTGCGTTAACAAACATGTTGTGCGTTTTTTCGTAGCCAATGTTGGTAACCGGTCCGTGGCCTGTGTAAACAATGGTCTCATCAGGCAAGGTGTAAAGTTTTGTTTTAATGCTTTTTTCAAGTTCGGCATGGTTTCCTAAAGGAATATCGGTTCGGCCAATGGTTCCTTTAAACAACACATCACCATTAATTAAAATGTTATTTTCTGCATTATAAAAAGCAACGTGCCCAGGTGAGTGCCCGGGTGTAAATAAAACTTTTAATGTTGTGTTGCCAAATTTAACTTCCTCACCATCGGCAATAAATCTTTCAGGATCGGGAGATTTTATAAAGTTGAAATCATATTTTTTGCAGACTTCTTCTTGTGCATTTAAAACAAATAAATCTTCTTGATGAATGATGGGTTTTAAGCCATACGTATCAAACACAAATTTGTTGCCCATTATATGATCGAAATGCGTGTGCGTGCAAAGCAACATAACTGGTTTTAATTTATGTATAGAAATATAGTCTTTTAAAATGGCCTGTTCTTGCGCTGTATAACAACCTGCATCAATAATAACGCACTCGTTGGTTTCATCGTGTAATATATAGGTGTTTTCACTAACTGGGTTAAATGTAAAATATTTTACTGTAAGCATTTTTAGTTTTTTGGACTGCAAATTTACGCAATAAAATGGGTAGAAATGGCATGTTTAAAAAGTGGTTGCGTTTTTTATCAAAAGGTTTATCTTTGCTTAAAAATTAAACAACATGAAAAAATTACTACTATCAATTTCTTTATTAGCATCAACTATGTTTTTTGCACAGGATAATTGGCAAACCAAAATTAACTATGGATTGACGCATCAAACAAGTTTCAATCTTATACAAAATTTTCATGATACACTTTTTCTTGCCGGGGGAAACTCAGATCAATCATTTTCTATGTACAAATTTTCTTCTGGTGGAAACTCTGTAGAAGATTCTTCACTTAGATTAAACCTAACAAGTAACACAAATCAATTAAGCTCAATTGCGGCTAATAGTAATTATTTATTTTTAGGTACAGGTTGCACTTCAGGTGCTTCTGTTAACTATACACAGGTTTATAAAAGAGATGTAGCGGGTAACTATGCTGCATTTGACAGCATTAGAAGTTATAACTTACCGGCCATTAACCAAGGCAACAGCGGTAGTGGCACCGAAATTAGTGCTTTAGAATTTTATTCACCTACGGGCTCAAATGATTCTATTTACGCTTTTTATTCACCTACTCCTTATTATGGATCTAGTTTCGTTTCTGTATGGAAATCATCTTTAAGCAACCCGCATTGGTCTGTTGCAAACGCATTTCCTTCAAATAGTGATTTTGTAGATTGCAGCGCCACTATTACTTGGCACGGGGCTTTATATGCAGCTATGACTGGTTATCAATCCACTACTAATTATATTATTAGTACTAATAATGGTTCAACCTTTACAACAGTAGCTACATCAACCGCTACGGCTTTAGGCTTACCGGCCAATACAAAATTTAGCGCATTTGCCGTTTATAAAGATACCCTTATGGTTAGTGTATCGTCATCTTATCCAATAACTAAACCGGTTTTTTATACAGTAGATGGAACTACATGGCACCCTTATTTTACAAGCAGCGTACCTTTTGATGCTGTAATGGATATAAAAAGTTTTAGTGGTAAACTTTGGATAGAGGTTGAATCTGATTCTTATTTTTATCCCGAAGTTTATTATTATTCTGCAAAAACAGGCTTAAAACAATCTACTGCTGGTACTGATTTTGAAGCAAGCTTTTGGAATGGAAGTAGTTTTAGATTAGATACCTTACAGGATGGTATTTACTCGTCAGGATATGCGTATAATCCAGGAAGTGGTCCAGCTACAAGTACTTCATATAACTACGGTGCCTTGCTTGAATTACCTATTCCTAAGGCAATTATTACTAATGGAAGTACCCCAATGTGTAGCGGATATAATTATTTTACCAATAGTTCTAC
This sequence comes from Bacteroidia bacterium, assembly GCA_039935895.1. Classification (GTDB taxonomy): domain Bacteria; phylum Bacteroidota; class Bacteroidia; order B-17B0; family Aurantibacillaceae; genus PALSA-968. The sequence continues at coordinate 9,009 of JBDTJJ010000011.1, forward strand.
AAATTCTAATTATGCCAATTGGTATTTAAATGGCGCATCTTATGGAGGAACAACGCCTTCCAATTTGGCCGTTGGTTCATACACTTTAAGTTTAGTAGCTTATAGCAATTTTACTGGTTCTTTACAAGATTCTATATCAGAAACTTTAACTGTTTATCCAGGTTTTAATCAATCTTACCCGTCGCAATTAGTAACACCAACTACTGTTTGCCCCGGACAACCCTTTACAGCAATAGACACCACCAAATACACAGGTGCAACAAGGCCTTATACCTACTATTGGGACTATAATTACCCGAATGGAAATTATTTTGCAGGAGATAGTTTGCAACAACTAACAGATACAAATAGATTTTCAAGCAATCTTACCTTCGGTCATTACGTGCAAAGTGCCGATGGTTGCGCGACAGCTACCACATATACCTTTAGCCTTACTGTGCCGCCGGCAGATAATATTACCGGGCTTATTACAAGAGATCCTGGTAACGTTGCCGTTAATGCAGGTAAAGTGTATCTGTTTAAACAAAAAGCTACACATGTTGGTTTAGGAGATACAGCTGGAATTGCAGTTGTACAATCACTCGGGGATTATTCATTTCCAAACGTACTTTATGGATATTATTACTTAAAAGCAGTAGCTGATACAAGTGTTACAGCTTACCCATTATCAGTAGGTACTTACTACAATAACAACACAAACATAACAAACTACCAATGGTATAATGGCGTTTTAATTAACCACATACATTGCACCGGTGGAAATGATAGTTTAAAGGATATTAAAATTATTGAAGTCCCTGTTCAAACAGGTAATGGCGTAGTATCTGGCTCAATAACATTAAACACGTCTTTTGGTCAACGCTTGGGTGGTGGTAATAATCAAGTTTATGGAGCTCCATTAAAAGGCGTTGACGTTAAGTTAGGTAGAAACCCAGGTGGCGGTTGTGCCGCGCGTACATCAGCTACTACAACAGCTACTACCGCTAATGCAACTTATACCTACACGTTTACAAATGTTGCGATAGATACTTATAAAATTTATGTAGATATACCTAATTATGGTATGGATAGTGCGCGTAATGTAACTATTTCTGCCACCAATACGCTTAGTGTAAACAATGATTATTATGTAGATTCTACCATGATACACGTAACAACTTCCACTTCAGGTATATTAAAAATAGTAACTAATAACAGTCAACTTTCATTATATCCAAACCCTGCGTCAGATGCGGCTTACCTTGCTTTTGAAAACAATGCTAATGCAAACGTAAATTTGCAATTGTACGATATTAGTGGAAAACAAATAGCTACATTGTATAATCAAAAAATGGCACAGGGCAAGCAAACTGTACCGTTAAACTTAGGAAACCTGCAACTTAGCCAAGGTATTTACTTTATAAGAGCTAGCATAAACAACACAGTTGAAACTGTTAAGCTAACTATAATAGGAAATTAAGTGTATAAAGTATTTTAAAAGAAAAAACCCGCTTCGGATAATGAAGCGGGTTTTTTATGAGATAATTTTTATCAGTTTAATCAGCCCAATCTAAACCACCGTTAACTTCAATGGTTTGTCCGTTTACATAACTCGCTGCATCAGACCCTATAAACAAAATAACTTCAGCAACTTCTTCTAAAAGGCCTAAACGTTTTGCCGGACAATGCTGTACCCAAAAACCTCTCAACTGATCGCTTAAGTTTTCTTTAACCATATCGGTTTCAAACATACCTGGTGCAATTACGTTGCAGGTTATACCTTTTTGTCCGTATTCTTTCGCAATAGTTCTAGATAAACCAATTAAACCCGATTTACTAGCGGCATAGTTTGCCTGACCAGATAAACCATCCTTCGCAATAGAAGAAATATTTACAAAACGTCCTTTACGGTTAGATAAAAACTCAGGTAAAAAAGCACGCATAACATAAAAAGTACCGCTTAAGTTGGTTGCAATAACATCATCCCACTCATCATCTGTCATACTAAAAGCAAGGTTGTTTTTATTAATACCCGCATTATTTATAACTGTGTCTATTGTGTCAAAATCCATTAAAACAGCATCAACTACATCAACTACTTGTGCGTTATAACGTACATTTAATTGATAGCCTTTGCACATTTGGTTAGGTGCAACGCGCTTAGCTTCATCGTAAATTTTTTGCAAATCAGTTTCGGGGTTGTTGTAAGTAAACGCCACATCATGACCACGCTCTAAAGCCATCATCATTGTTTTGTACCCTATTCCTCTTGATCCGCCTGTAATAAATATTTTCATAATTTTTTGTTTTTAATAAAAATAGCCTTCGTTTAAAAAGGCTATTTAAAAGTTTAAGCTAACTAAGAACTATTTTATAACAGTACCTGCGCCTTTGTATTTTTTAATTAAGCTGATGCAATTTAATCCGCCAAAACCAAACGAGTTTTTCAATAAAATATCTACGTTATGTTTTTTGCGTTCGTTACGGCAAACATCTACATCAACTTCCGGATCTAAATTATCGATGTTGATAGACGGATGCAATTCGTTACGGTTCATTTGCAAAATGGCGGCAACAGTTTCAACCGTAGCAGCACTCCAACAAGTATGACCTAACATAGATTTTGGAGCATTAATTTTTAATGTTTTGCAATGATCTCCAAATACATCTTTAATAGAACGTAATTCGGTTAAATCGCCTAATGGAGTAGAGGTTGCGTGCGCACTGATATAATCAACCTCGGTGGCTTTAACACCGCAATTTTTCAATAAACGATTCATTAAACGCGCTTGGCCAATACGAGAAGGTTGAGGCAAGTGATTTCCATCAGAAGATGATTCGACACCTAAAATTTCTGCATAAATTTTTGCACCACGCGCAACCGCATGATCTAATTCTTCTAAAATTAAAACAGCCGCACCGTGTGTTGGTACAAATCCTTCGCGTTTAGTATCGTAAGGGCGACTAGCTTTGGTTGGCTCATCGTTAAATGATTTGTAAGAAATAGCTCCTAAAATGGCCATACCTTGCATATCTAGTTGAGAATAATCTAAAACCGGCGCAACAACTGCAGCTACATTAACATCGTGTAATTGAATTTCATCAACCGCACAACGCATAGCTACGTTACCACTTGCGCAAGCTGCACCAACGGTATAAGCCGGGCCGTGTAATTGCAAAATATCGGTTACAGAACCTACGTGATGCGTATCTAATCCATACAAAGCAAATAAACCATCTACATAATCAGGATCTTCGTTAAAAGCTTCATGATTTTCGAAGGTATATTTTTGGTTTAAATTGTGCCCTGCAACAATGGTGGCAATGTTGTTACCATCTTTAATTTGATCTAAATAACCGGCATCTTTAAAGGCTTCAACAGCTGTTTGTAAAGATATAGCAACTGCCCAAGGCGATTTTTTGCCTAATTTTTCAAAACGAGCATAAACGTCGTCAGGAATTTGACCTTTATAACTTTCAATTTTTGTGTTGATATCATAATCACCTAAATCTCCACCAACTTTAGAGTAAATTTTGCTCGAATCTAAAGTTTTCCAGTTACGAAGAGCTGATTTACCTGCTAATAAATTTTCTATAAACGAATCTAAATTATCTCCAATGGGAGTATTAATTGACATTCCGGTTACTACTACGCGTTTTTTTAACATAAACGTTTATTTTATATTTTTATTGATTATTGTTATGGATAATATACTTCTAAAATACTGTGCGAATATATCTCATTATTTATTAAAACCTGCGCACTCATTAAACCCATAAAATCATCGTCTTCGATAGATTTTACACGAATTGTTAATTTATCGCCCGGTTTAACGCCTTTATTGAAGCCTGCATTGTGCACACGGGTAAATAAACCTTTTACAGGCTCGCTTTTTTCATCAATTGTTAAGGTATTATTTTTAATGAAATAAGAAAGGCATAAACCTGCTTGTCCCATGCCTTCTACCTGAAAAACACCTGGATAAATCGGCATTCCCGGAAAATGACCTTCAAAAACAGGGTCTTTTGGGTTTACATTATATTGGACTTCAATAATTCCATGTTCGATATTTACAGCCGAAATAGATGTAATTAATACAAATGGCGGACGATGTGGAATTATCTTGTAAATAGAATCCATACCCAAATCAACGGTAGTGGTTCCGGCAGGTAATTCTATCACATCTCTTTTTAAGCTATTAATTACAGCTTCTCTTTCTTCAAAATTCACGATACAATATTAGTTTTTTATTTTCTTTAAAATGTTACTTAACACTTCTCCGGGGCCAACTTCTGTAAATTCGCATTCGCCTTGATACATAACATATTCAATACTTTGTAGCCATTTAACACGGTTATCTAACTGATTAACCATGTTTTTTAAAATACCTTCTACATCTTCAGGATGCGGTGCCGCTGAATAATTAGAAATAACCGGAACATGACATTTATTTAATTTCATGGAAGCGATAAAGGCTTCAAATTGCGCTTTTACAGGAGTCATGTAACGAGAATGAAAAGCGCCGCTAACTTTTAAAGGGATATAAACAAAGCCTTCTTCCTCTAAAAAATCGGCTGCTTTATCTAACGAATCAAGCGGACCCGAAATAACCATTTGCGATGGCGTGTTTACGTTTGCAATATCAATATCAGGAAAGTTAGCGTGTAAAATTTCTTTCACTTCTTTATATTCTGCCCCAACAATGGCTGCCATACCAGTACCGGTAATCGAAAACATAAGTTCGCCACGTTTTTGAACTATTTTTAATCCGGTTTCAAAATCAAAAACACCAGCAGCGTTTAAGGCATTAAATTCACCCAAACTATGCCCCATATAATACTCGGGTGCGTGTTTATTTTCTTTTACAAATTTTTGGTGTGTAAGGTAATTTATAAGGAAAATAGCGGGTTGTGTGTAACTTGTTTGATTTAATTTATTATCGGGGTTGTTTAAACAAATATCGGCAATATCATAACCCAATACACGGTTGGCAGTAGCAACCACTTCAGTAAATTCTTTAAATAATTGTTCGCCCATGCCTTTAAACTGAGAGCCTTGACCGGGAAACATAATTACTTTAAACGCCATTTATTTTTTTGAAATTTACTGCAAAAATATGCTTTTTTGCCAATTTTTAAGAGTTTTGTTTTGTGGGAGTATTTAACAATAAAAGCCTGTTATACACAATGTTACTTATGTATATAAAAATAGGCACTGTTATAAGGGCTGCCAACACATCAACCGCGTAATGCGCCTTTAAATACACCGTTGCAAAGCATATACCTATTGCAAACGGAAAGCACATATAAAACAATATTTTATGATGTTGCCAGGCAATAAAGCTTAAAATAAGTGCTAAACCAACGTGCGAACTAGGAAATGCCCCTGTAGGTACTTCGTAATTTAAGAGCAGGTAACGCATTAATTTACCAAACATATAAGGTGGAGTCGATTCGCTTGGCAGGGTGTTAAAATAAAATTGGGGTCCGGTTACGGGCAATAAATCGTAAATAATATAATAGAGGTAAAATGAAAAAATAGCTATAAAAATGGGTTTATACGACAGATGTTTTTTGTCGATATAAATGCCAATACAAATTACGGCTGTGATTAAATAATACGAGAAATAACAGATATTCATTAACTCATTAAACCAAGGCTGGCTCATGGTTTTGCAAAACTGCAAACTTGGCTGAAAGCCCCAGATATATTGGTCGGCATTGGCAAAATAAACATCCAAATCGGTATGAAAAAAGATATTTTTCATGTAGCTCGTCTCGGAATAAAAAAAACTTAAAAACACTAAGGGATACAGATTTCGTAAAAATAAAACTGTAGTGTTTGGATACAATTTTTGAAAATAAATTAAACCAAATATTAAAACAATAATGCCAACTCGCATGGTAATATGCGGCATAATGTCTATCAAATGCGGCGCACCAATAGCAATGTATAAACCCGATAATAGCACGTAAAATAAAGTGCCGATATCAAGCGGAGAAAGTTGTGCAGAAAAATAAGATAACCTGTTTTTCAATTTACAGCGACATTTGATATAAGCGATATGTTTTATAAACCTTGGCGTTAATGTTTATTAGCGCTTGGTTCATCATTTCGTTAGTTTCTAAAATTAACGATGCTTCTGCAGCCATTAAGCCTTTAGATCGGCCAGTTTTAATAGTTTTTGCATAGAAACAAGCCTCAATACCTAATTTACGATATCCTTCTATAACACCTAAAACAACCACACGTATTTTGTTTATTTTACCCCTGTTAAACAGCAGTTTAAAAATGCCTGTAGGTAATAAACGACCTTTTTTTACGTCTTTCAACACTTGGTTTATATCTGGAAACGAGAACGAAAACCCTACAATTTTACCTTCGGCTTCGGCAACCAAACATAAATCTGGGTCCATAATGGTTTTCATATCGTTACACAGGTGCATAAATTCGTTTTTGGTCATTGGCACAAAACCTAAATTTTTATCCCAGGCATTATTAAAAACAAAGTGAGCTTTTTCTGCTTCTTCTTTAAATTTTTTCATATTTACCGGTCTAATGGTAATGCCTTTGGTTTTTAACCTGCCTTCAAACGCATCAGACACACGCAATGCTTTTTCAGATACTTGTTCGGAAGTTACATAATAGGCGTAAAAATCTACTTTTTTAGCAAAGCCAAATTTCTCGGCAAAGCCAGAATAATAAGCTTTGTTGTAGCCCATTGCCATCATTGGTGGAATATCAAACGCATCTATATGCCAACCAAAAACCTCGTTGGTACTCATGCTGGTTGGGCCAATAATGCTGGTTAAACCTTCTTGTTTTATCCATTCGGCAGCAGCATCAAATAACTTTTTAGCTACTTCATAATCTTCAATACATTCAAAAAAACCAAAAAAGCCTTCTTTGTTTCCTGTAAAATCTATATGCGCATTATTTCTAATGGCAGCAATGCGCCCGGCCAATTTACCATCTTTATAAGCTAGAAACATTTGCAGTTTAGAGTGTTCATAAAAAGGGTGTTTTTTAGGATTTAGCAAATCGCTTTGCGCCACGTATAATTCGGGCACATAATTGGGGTCTTCCTTATATAACTCGTGCGGAAAATCTATAAACTCTTTAATTTTAGTAGGAAATGTTATTTTTTCGATGTTTATCATGTTGTTTTTTTTCGGCGATGCAAAAGTATAAATTCTTTTGGCTTATAAATGAAACTTAGCCGCAGATTACACTAATTGCATAGATAAATAAAAAACCGCCTTGTCGGTTCTTTTGTAGAAGAGAACAAAACGGTTTTATTTTATGTGGCAGCATTACAAATGCAGCAGAGCGGGTACAATAAATAAAAAACCACATAGGCACATAGTTTTTTCTATGTTACTATGTGGTTTAAATTAAGGTGGCGTTTACTCCTTTATAAACTTTTGCGTACCTGAGTTTGTTTAATGTTATCTTACCTTTTTTTCCATATCCGCTTTTAACATATCAGCGTATGTTTTAAAATAATCCATAAGCCAAGAAAAATAATAACCCGGGTCTTTTTGTTTGGTTTTAGCCTCTACCTCACTTAAATATTTTTTATATAAGGTAGGGTATTCCTGCAACAAACCTTCGATCTCACTACTGACCTCATATTTAAATAATTGATCTCTTTTAGGCCCATAAACTTCAACAAAATTTCCATCTTTATCTATTTTATAAAAAGAAGGGAAGATTCCCCAGCACGGTGCTAAATGCGCAAATATATTAACATTAGAAGCATATCCTTCTTCGTCATATGATGTAGGAGAAGGATTACTGCTAACCATAAATACATATTTATTTCCACCTAAATAGGTTGCTGCAACACCGCAATTATTATCTATGTTCTTACTTTTATTTATTTCATAGCCAAAAAAATTCAGTTTTTTTAAATCAACTTTAATTTGCTTACCGGCACTATCTAATTTTACTGCTTTTGATATACCTGTGCAATGATACCATTTAAGCCACTTACCATACAAAATTTTATTATCGTTTGCAAAATCTTTGCCTGTTTTGTATATATAAAACAGATCATCGTCTTTAACTTGGCTAAAAAGCACTTGATTTAAAAAAGGCATTAATAAAATAAATGCTATAAGTGTAATTTTTTTCATGGTTTTTTAGTTTTCAAAGGTTAGTTTATTATCTGTTATGTATTTATTATATATATCAATGGCTTCTATTAATTGTTGCCTGGCTTTTTCATGTAAGGCATCTGTTCTGTTTTCAAAATAAATATAGCCGGCAAGTCCGGCAAGTGCCATTACTGCACCGGCAACCGCTATACCGTAATGTTTGGTGTCATCTCCAATACCATACCCGCAACCAACTACACCGGGCACCAATATAATAGCAGAAAATATTTGTGTAGCATTTGCCAGCTTAGCACGCCTTCTGTATTTGTTGTATTTATTAATGTGTTTAAGTGCATCGGGTGCAATTTTAATTTGTGCTGCTAAATTTTTAGCCCGTTTATCAATCTTTAGCATAGTGCCACCCTCGCCATAGGTATAATAAAAAAAGTGAGATGTAGCCCCAGGAGAATTTGTATATGCTTGACTATACATAGTAGAACTGCTAAAATGTATTAATTGATATTGAGAATACGAAGTAACCGGCCTTAGCATTAAAACTACTATTAAACTTACAATAAAAAATCTCATATATTTTAAGTTTTGGTTAAAAGTAATTTATTTATTTAAGCCTGCAACTATCCCTCCCTTGCGGGGAGGGTTAGGGAGGGGTGTTTTATTGCGTACCTGCGGCAGGTGTTGTGCCTATATTTGGGTTTGTACCTGTGTGCCCATAAACGGTAATGCTTACATCATCGCTATAAGAACCCACTACGGCATCTTTATACAAGTAAATGGCTTTGTATTTCCATACGGCAGCTTGGTTGGCGGCAGGCAGGGCTGTTAAATCGGTATAAGCGGTTTGGGTTATGCGTTCTAACTTTAAAAAACCTGTGCCGGTATCTTTCCAAATTTCTACCCCATCAAATTGGTTGCGGGTGTAATGCAAGGTTGGGTGTCCGCCGGCTGTAAAATCAATAGTAAGCAAAGGTTTGCCGGTGGCAGGGTTAAAGGTATCAACCGGGGCAGATATGCCTAAATCTTGCGCCATATTTGCATTAAAATTAGCGTTGTGTGTAAAGCTTTGTATTAAGGCTCTAAAGCGTGCTTCAATATCGGCAGTTACAACGGCAGGTGCTGCACCTAAAACCGGCACTGCTGGTAAACCACCTAAATTGGCTACATGCCCGTGGCGCAACTCGGTTTTGTAACGGGTGTAATTGTGTGCAAAAGTTTGAAACGTAATCATAGCATTTAGTGTATAATCAAAATACAAACTATCTGCCTTGGCGGCATTTACCTGTGCGGTTGTTAAGCCAAGCGGTGTGGCGTAGGTGCCAATTTTGGCTGCAAAGTTTTTTAACTGTAAGTTAAAAGCTGCGTCGTTTGTTGCAATGTAAATGGTCATGTTGTTTTTTGTTTTAGAGGTTATTGTTTATTTGTTTAATTAAATTGTACAGGTATTGAATTAGTTTTACGTAGTGTTACCACAGTTTCAACACCTGTTGAAACCATTTTGGATAGTGTTGAAATGCTTTTAAGGGTTGGTAGCATAATTTTAAAACCTGTTGAAATAATTGTAACAGTTATTGAAATTATTTTGTGTAGTGTTAGAATGCTTCTACCTATTGTTGAAACAATTTTTAGACTTGTTAGAATGATTATAACACGTGTTAGAATACTTTTAAAAGGTGTAAAAATGGGTTCAATACCCAAAAAAAAGATTTGTAAGCAGGTTAAATTAAGCCTGTAAAATGCTGAGGGGGGGGTAATAGCCTATAAACAGAGCCTGTTCTGAG
>JBDTJJ010000012.1:0-2983 GCA_039935895.1 Bacteroidia bacterium
GTGTACGCGTTTGGCTTCTATGCTTGCCAACACTTTTTTTGTTTCTACATCTAAAACTTGCACTATATTTCCGTGTGATATAAATAAACGATTAGTTGCTTTATCAGCCGTTAAATAATCATACCCATCATCTCCATCTAAATGAATTTTATTGATTATTTTATAATTGCTCTGAGCAACAAGGCTGCCAAATGATAAAATAAAGATAAAAGCAATAATTAGTTTCTTCATAATGTAAAAATTTAAGCTGCAAATGTAACATAGATTAAGAACTGAAACGCATTTCTGAATTTCTTTTAACATACCTACTACTAACATATTTATAAGTTTAAGGCTTACGCATTGTATGGAATGTAAATGCTATTTTGCGTTTTGACAAATGCAAAAACTGAAAAGGTAAAATAAACCTACTTTTTAAACCGCTTAAAAAAAGTTTCTTCGTAGCTATTGCCAATAGGTATTTCTTTGCCGGAAATTAAAATGTTTTTGTTCCTAACACTTTCAATTCTTTCTAACGGAATGATAAAAGAACGGTGCACGCGTATAAATTGTTTGGCAGGTAATTTTTCTAAAAGAGCTTTCATGGTTAAACGGGTAACCACTGTTTTTTGGTTTTCGAGGTGTATTTTTAAATAATCATCAAGGCCTTCTATATACATAATATGCGCCATGTTTATTTTTAGTAAACTATAATCCGCACGTATAAATAAATATTGCGATGTATTTTCTTTTTGTGTTTGGTAGTTATTAAAATCGTTGGCTTTGTTTACAGCAAGCATAAAACGTTCTAGGGTAAATGGCTTTAAAATATAATCTACCGCATTTAAATTAAAACCTTCAACAGCATATTCGGTATAGGCTGTGGTAAAAATTACCATAATGTTTTGTTTCATTTGTTTATAAAACTCAATACCGTTAACAGAAGGCATATTGATATCTAAAAACAATAAATCTACCGGAAACTTATTCAGGTATTTTAATGCCTCGCCCGGTTTATTAAACGATTTTTGAAGTGTTATAAAATCTACTTTCTCGCAAAAGTTTTCAATAACTTTTAGTGCAAGTGGTTCATCATCTATAGCTATTGCGTTTATCATTTTATGTGTAATGAAAGTAAAACCGAAAAATCTTCTTTGGTATCTTTAATAACTAATTTATGTCGCCCCGGATAAAGCAACTGCAAACGGTTGCTCGTATTTTCAATACCTAAACCGCTTGTGTGTGTATTTACCTGTTGTATTTTTACTTTTTTATTAAACACACGTAAATGTACATAGCCTTTTGTAATATCTATGTGAATTTTTATTTCAGAGTTTTCTTCAGCATTTACGCCATATTTAAAGGCATTTTCTATAAATGAAATTAAAACAAGTGGTGCTATAATTTTTTCGGAAGGATCTCCCGAAACAGAATAAGAAAGTTTAATGCTATCATCAATTCTTATTTTTTGTAGTTCGATGTAATCGCTTATGTAATTTATTTCTTTTTCTAAGGATACAAATTTATGACTGGCATCGGTAATTACGTAGCGCATCATACCCGATAATTTCACTACAGCGGTAGCTGTGTAATCTGATTTTTCAATAGCTAAAGAATAAATACTGTTTAATGTGTTGAATAAAAAATGCGGATTTATCTGAGCTTTTAAATAAGATAATTCGGCATTAACTTTTTCTTTTTCCGCCATTTTTAAACGATTGCTTATTTTAAGCATCAGCGATAAAGTAAATACAATTAAAAACTCGAAAAAATGCTGATTATAAAATCCAAAAATTGAACGGCGCATGGTTGGAGGATGCATGCCCGGTTGGAAAGTAAGGGGTGGAGTAGTGGGTTGTCCAATATTTATAGCAATAGGAGGTACTTGATGACTACGCGGAATTAAAACATGCGGCACAATTGAAACAAACAAATAACAAACAATAATAATTAAGCTAAAAGAAACATATTTTTTGTCAAAATATAATTTAGGAATTAGTACGTAATAGTTTAAATAAAAAAATAAAACCAGTATTACATAACCAATAAAATCTCGTTGAAAGGGATGTATTTTAAATAAAGTTGATGGGCTTGCAACATCGGGCGAAAAAACTACAGGCAATAGCAAAAACACGATGCAGCCTATTATATGAATTAAAAGTTGAATTGTTTTTTTAGGCATTTGGCAGCGTTTATCAAAGATAGATTTAAAAATAAAATCTTCATAAAGATAAATAGCCTTATTTTATTTCTTTTGTAATTGAGGAGTATGCGTTATTTGTTGAGGAGAATATTTATTTTGGAAATAGATTGTTTTTGCGTTAGGGATTGTAACGTAAATCCTTTGCTGAAATGCTTTTTCAGCATTCTGCGAAACCAAATAAAAAATTAAAACGATTCGCTAAATCGGCAAAGATTGAAGTGAAAGCCCGACGGCGAAATGCTTTTTCACCATTCATTAATTCAATTAAAAAAAATAAAAACGAATTAATAAACCGCCGGAACGCCCATACTTCGACAGGCTCAGTATGCCAATAAGATTTTTTTGAAAGATTAAATCTGCTATACGCAAACGTAGTTTAAACCTCTACCAGCGTACCAACTTTATCGCCTTGAAGCAATTTTTTTAGGTTTCCACCTTTATTCATATCAAATACAATAACGGGTAGGTTATTTTCTTTACACAGCGTAAAGGCAGTCATATCCATTACTTCCAGACCTTTTTCATACACCTCCGTAAAGGTTATAGTTTCGTATTTCGTAGCCGTTTTATCTTTTTCAGGATCGGCTGTGTAAATACCATCTACACGCGTTCCTTTTAAAATAACATCGGCTTCAATTTCAATAGCACGAAGGGTTGCAGCGGTATCGGTTGTAAAATAAGGGTTACCGGTACCGGCGCCAAAAATAACTACACGGTTTTTTTCTAAATGACGGACAGCTTTTCTACGAATAAAAGGCTCACAAATCTGCTCCATTTTAATGGCCGATTGCAAACGGGTTT
>JBDTJJ010000013.1:0-4952 GCA_039935895.1 Bacteroidia bacterium
ACCGCCGCCAACAATTATAATATCAAAATCAGTTTCTGTCATTTGGCAAAGATAAAACAAAAAATTGCCGTTTATGTAGGAAGCTTTTTTTCAAAATAAAAGGCATAAAAAAATCCCGCCAAATAGACGGGATTTTAATTTTAAAAAACTACTAATTACTTAGAAACATTAAATTTAGAAGTAGTTAATACAGCATTGTTTGCATCAACAATGGTGTAAATATACATGCCGCTGTTAAACGAGTTTAAATCAATATTAGCTTGTTTGTTAGTCATATCAATTTTGCTCATTAAACGACCAGTTAAATCATATACGTTAACAAATTTTGCTTTATCGCTGGTAGTAGCAATAGTAATTTGGCTTGTTGCCGGGTTAGGATAAGCAACCGCGTTAGCTTGTGTAGAAGCATTTTTAGTTATGCCAGCAACGTTACCCGAAATGGTAATATCATCAACGGTAATGGAAGTACCTAATGCCGGAGAAGATGTAACAACCGAAGAAGAAATAATATAATTGATTGTATCAGGTGTTACACCATATATTTGATAATAAATTGGGAATGTACGTAATGTGTATGTTGATGTAAGAGAACTGTTTAAGTAATCAACTCCACCTGCAATAGTATCTCTTTTGTTAGTTGTTGTATTCCATTTTGTTAAAAATAAAATAGAAGGTGCGCTATCGCCTGCAATAACGGTTCCTTTAGCATAATAAGATACACTTGAAGGGGAAAGTGTATAGGGTGTGCCTGTAAAAGCCGGAGTTGTACCTACAAGTTCCAAATCTCCATAAACAGCTGCCGCAGGAAAAGTTCCAAATGTTCCAGCACTTGATGTGGATAACATCATCGCAAAACTACCAGCATGCGGACTAGATGATTTGGTTACAAAACTTGTTGCACCTATAAATGAACCTAATGGTGAATTTGCAATAGCTTTATCAATAGTACCCCAACCTGTTGGAGTGCTTGGTGAGCCAGCCCATGTTTCAAAGCCACTGTTTGTTAATTGTTGTGCGTTACCAGTTAATGTTGCAGTAACTAATGCAATTGAAAGTAATTTTTTAATCATTTTTTTAGTTTTAAGTTTATATATCAAATATAGAACAATTATGCACACATAATAATAAATTAAGTTAAAATTAAAACAGGGTTATTTACAGTTATAAATTACTTTTGCGCCTATGTTATATTTAATAATAGGTATTGCTTGCAACATTTTACTGCTTTTAATTTTACGTTCGTTTCATAAATTTAATGTATCGGCTTTTCCGTCTATTATAGTTAACTATTTTGTAGCAGGCAGTTTTTCTTTATTGTTTACAACGCCTAAAACTATTTATTTTGAGGCAAATCATTTGTGGCTTCCTGCTTTATTTTTAGGCTCTTTATTTGTTTCCATCTTTTATTTAATCTCTCAAACTACAGTTAAATTAGGTGTTTCGGTTGCCTCAGTCGCTAACAAAATGAGTGTTATCATTCCGGTTATATTGGCGTTTATCATTTATAAAGATTCTCCCGATTTGTTTAAAATACTAGGTATCATCATCGCTTTGCTTTCTGTTTTTTTAGTTTCCGCATCGCATAAAAAAGAAGAAACAGGTTCTGATAAAAAGAATTTCATGCTACCATTAGCTGTTTTTTTAGGAAGCGGAATTATTGATGCCTTAGTAAATTACGCGCAAAAAGTATTAGTCCACTCAGAAGCAGAGACAGCTTGCTTCTCTGGTTTATCTTTTTATTCAGCAGGATTAATTGGGGTGATTGCTTTTACTTTATTCTATAAAGAAAAATCGACTATCGATATTAAAAAGACAATCATTGCCGGTATTATTTTAGGAACGCCCAACTTTTTTAGTATCTATTTTATTATGAAAGCTATTGATGCAAACTTTATGCAGAGTTCTGTTTTGTATCCTATCTTAAACGTAAGTGTAGTGCTTGGTTCAACGCTTTGCGCTTATTTATTCTTTGCCGAAAAACTATCGGTAAAAAACATGATTGGCATTGGGTTAAGCGTGCTGGCCATTGCTTTTATTGCACTTTCGTAAATGATTGATACTTACCTTACCATTCAAAAACCTGCCGAAGGTTTATTTAAAGATAAGGGTTCTAAGTTTTTTGCCTACGCATTTCCTATTCAAACCGAAGAAGAAATTAAACCACATATTAACACATTAAAAAAGCAGCATCCTAGCGCAAGGCATTTTTGTTACGGCTTTAGGTTGGGTGCCGATAAAAAACTGTTTCGTGCTAATGATGATGGCGAACCTTCGGGTACTGCTGGCAAACCCATTCTTAACCAAATAATTTCGGCAGATTTAACCAATGTTTTAGTGGTCGTAGTTCGTTATTTTGGTGGGACTTTACTTGGCACAAGTGGCTTAATTCAGGCCTACAAAGCCGCCGCCGCCGATGCTTTACAACAAATAGTACCTGTTATAAAATATATTACACAAACCTATGAAGTAACTTTTAAAACAGAAATTACCAATTTAGTAATGCGTTATTTAAAAGAATATGATGCTGAAATTGTAGAACATACCTTTGATACCGAAAACAAAATTATCTTTAACCTTCGGTTATCGTTTACAGATAAACTGCTTAACCAACTAAAAGAAAACAACATTCATTGTAAAACTATATAAGCCATGACTAAACTAAATTTTGAGTTACTAAAAACTATGTGTGCCATACACGCCCCGTCGGGTAACGAAGTTGGCATGAAAGATTTTTTGTTAGACTACATTAAAAAAGAAAAAAAGAATTGGAAACATAAACCAACTATCTATGCTGGAGATGATTTTCAGGATTGTATTGTATTGGCATTTGGTAAACCACGCACCGCCGTTTTTGCACATATAGATAGCATTGGTTTTACCGTTCGTTATGGCAAACAGTTGGTAAAAATTGGTGGTCCGAGGTTAGATAATGGTTTTCATTTAGTAGATGAAAAAGGCCATGATGCCACACTTAACAGCTCTCCTGAAAAACTAGAATATAAATCGACACACAAATTTGATACAGGTACCGAGCTTACATTTAAACCAAATTGGCGCGAGACTAAAGATTTTGTGCAATGCTGTTATATGGATAACCGCTTGGGTGTTTTTAATGCGCTTAAGGTTGCCGAAACATTAAAAGATGGTGTTTTGGTTTTTTCTTGTTGGGAAGAGCATGGCGGTGGAAGTGTATCATACATTCAAAAGTTTTTGCAGGAGAAATACAAAATTAAGCAAGCGCTTATATCAGATATTACTTGGATTACCGAAGGTGTTACACACGGTAAGGGTGTTGCTATTAGCATGCGCGATAGTTTAATTCCACGTAGAAGTTATATCAACAAAATAATTTCTATTGCAAAAAAAACGAAGATACCTTTTCAGTTAGAGGTTGAAGGCAGTGGGGGCAGTGATGCTAAAGAATTGCAAATGGCTGCTTACCCTTGGGATTGGTGCTTTATTGGCGCACCCGAAGATTTTGTGCACTCGCCGGATGAAAAAGTACACAAAGCAGATATTACAGCTATGATTGATATGTATAATGTGTTGATGAAGGAATTGTAATAATAGCAAGTATTCTTTAGAACCCCTTAATTCTTTCTCCAAAAATGCTGCTGCCAATACGTATCATGGTGCTACCTTCTTCTATGGCAATTTTATAATCAGAGCTCATACCCATGCTTAAATGTTGTATGCTGTATGTTGTAAGTTGTATCTTGTCGAAAAACATTTTAAGTGAAGAAAACTCATTTCTAATTTGAGTTTCATTATCTGTGTTAGTAGCCATGCCCATAAAACCGGTAATGCGTATGTTTTTTAATTTTTTAAATTCTTCTAACTGAAATAAACTCTCGCATTCTTCAAAGCTAAAACCAAACTTAGTTTCTTCTTTTGCAATGTGTATTTGCAACAAACAAGCTATAACTCGATTATTTTTTAAAGCCTGTTTATTTATTTCTTGTAATAAACTCAAACTATCAACTGCATGTATTAAATGTACAAAAGGTGCAATGTATTTAACCTTGTTGCTTTGTAAATGCCCAATGGCGTGCCAGTTTATATCACTTGGCAAAAGTTTGTGTTTATCTTCTAATTCTTGTATGTAATTCTCGCCAAAATCTCTTTGTCCAGCATTATATGCCTCTTTAATTAGCTCAATAGGTTTTGTTTTAGATACCGCAATTAGTGTAACATTTACAGGTAATTTCAATTTTATTTCTAACAGGTTTTCTTTAATGCTCATGTTAATCCTCCAAACTATAAACCACCAAACCACTGCGTATTTTAGGTTCTACCCAAGTAGTTTTAGGCGGCATAATGCCATTGGTATCTGCAATGTGTTTTAACTCCGTCATAGATACTGGAAACAAACCAAAGCCAATTTTATATTTACCGCTGTCGACTTGTTTTTTTAATTCTTCCATGCCTCTAACTCCAGGCACAAAGCCAATACGCTTGTTGGTTCGCAAATCATCAATGCCTAAAATGGGTGTAAGTATATGGTCTGATAAAATAGAAGCATCTAATTTTTTTACCGAATCATCACCCTCGCAAATCTCAGGCTTTGCCATTAGTTCATACCATTTACCATCTACATACATGCTAAACTTATGTTTGTGTTCGGGCTTGTACATGTTTTCGTTATGCGGAAGTAATCTAAATTTTTCTTTTATTTTTTCGAGTAAATCGGGTGTCGAATAATTATTTAAATCGGTAACCACACGGTTAAAATCAAAAATCTTTAATTGGTTTTCTGAAAAGAAAATACCCATGTAAAAATTGTAATTTTCTTTGCCGGTAAAGTTTGGGTTAGCTGCTTTTTTAGATTGAGCCAAACTTGCCGATGAAGCCGAACGATGATGCCCATCTGCAATATAAATAGCATCCATTTTTTCGAATGCTTTGCGTATGGTATCTACATTTTTTTTGTCGCCAATAATCCAAATTTTATG
>JBDTJJ010000014.1:0-3314 GCA_039935895.1 Bacteroidia bacterium
AAACTGCTAAAAACAGTAAGCTGTTTTGTACCGGATAATTTATCAGCCAACTAAAACATAAAACACTGCAAAGGCAAACTACCCAAAGCAAAATAATGTTGTAAATTATTTTAGAAATAACAAATTCGGTAGGATGATAAAGTGTGTAATTATAAATACTGCGCCCTTTGTTTTCGGTAAAAAAACTTTTAGAAGCTGCGTTAATGGCTGCAAAAAATAAAACTATCCAAAATAAAGCGCACCAAACATCGGGTTTTATGCCATTTTTAAAGCTTAAAAAACTAATAAAAACAATACTTAAAACGTATAATAAAATACTTGCCAAAGATGTTTTTTGCCTGAACTCTAACAGAAATTCTTTCTTTAATAAAGCTATTATGTTGGCGCTGTTCAAAATACAGAACAAAAATAGCTAAAACCTACATGATTAATGCAATTTGGGCTATAATTTTTGCAATAGGTATAAGTATAATTTGAGCTAAAATAGTACCCATAATCCTTGCCATTAAAAACCACACCAAGTGTTTTCTAAAAAAAGGTTCGGTTATTTTACCGTTTATAGAATCGTCTGTAATGGCAGATAATGGTGGGTCTATAAAAATAAAAAGTATTACCATTGCGATACCATTAACCATAAAAGAAAGTGAACTGGCTGTTGTTCTATATTGAGGCTCTAAAAACCCCGCATAAATACAAGAAAGTACACCTATTGAAATAAACGCTGTACCAAGACAATGATAAATAAATAATTTGATGGGCAGACCTTTTAAAGTTGTCAAATGATTAAAGTTTTTTATTGAAGGTGTTTTAAAACAAATACGGGTTTCTTTTAAAGAACTTTTTTTGAAATATTTTAAAATTGTTTTTCTTAACGAACGGTTTTCGTTGTAATATAAAACCCCCTGTGTAAATAAACGTTGTGTGGTTGGTATAAAAAATGTACCTGCTACGCAGCCAGCGGTTGAAATTAATAACAAGCTACGAAAAAATGGCAAAGGATTATTGTAAACACCGGCTAAAAAATTACTTTCCATATATTTTGCAAGAAAAGGTGTTTGAAAGCCATTAGCTGTTCGGCTTATAATATTAATAATATTAAATAAAGAAAATGATAAGGCCAACATTTTTGTTCTTACACCAACCATTCTTGCAGCGTAGGATAAGGTCCCGAAAAAATTAATCAGAAAAAAAAGTAAATACAATACTAGTACATTATTCATTTTATGCTTTTTTTAATAGGAGGAAAGACTAAGTTAGCAATTATTATTTGTTTGGCTTTACTTATATGCATTCCATCTTTAAAAAAATATTTTGCGTGTTTCGTATTGATAGATGTAAATTAAAAAATACCGCTACGAATATTTTAAATTAGAAAATGTTTTTGCTAAACTAATTAAATTTTAATAAAAATAAATTTGAAAAGGACAGGTTTTAAAACCAATTTATAACTAATTTCGTAGGTATTAAAACTTAAAATATGAAATAGCCATGTGCCGAAACATTTAAACACAAATGAAGATACGTGGCGTATAACATATGATAACAAAAAACCAATAAATATCTACATATGAAAACTATTTTAGCCATCACATTATTTGCTATGACAGCATTTATTGGAATAGACACAAAGTCTATTCATCAATTTAAAGTTAAAACTTTAGAAGGACAAGATTTTGATTTTGCATCCTTAAAAGGTAAAAAAGTAATGGTAGTTAATACTGCCAGCAAATGTGGGTTTACGCCTCAGTACGAAGATTTAGAGCGTTTGTACAAAAAATATAAAGACAAAAACTTTGTTATTATTGGTTTTCCTTGCAACGATTTTATGAGTCAGGAACCTGGTACTTCGGGCGAAATTAGAGAATTTTGCACTAAAAATTATGGCGTTACATTTCCTATTATGGAAAAAATAAGCATTTCTACTTCTCCGGTTTACCAGTGGTTAAAAAATAAAGACCAAAACGGGGTAGAAGACAATAAAGTAAGTTGGAATTTTAATAAGTATTTAATTGATGAAAACGGACATTTTGTAAAACATTTGGGCTCTAAAACAAAACCTGAAGATCTTGAAATTACTAATTGGATAGAAGGTAAATAATTTCTTATGTCAGGCAAAGCATCAAAATGTCGAGGTCATTCCGAACTTGTTTCGGAATCTCATGAGATGCTGAAACAAGTTCAGCATGACAACTTATTATTTCGAGGGAAGTCGAGAAATCTTATTCTATAAAAAATGCAAGTAGATATTTTAGCCATTGGAGTGCATCCTGATGATGTTGAACTTAGTTGTGCTGGCACACTTTTAAAACACGCGGCTTTAGGCAAAACATTTGGCATGCTCGATTTAACCCTTGGTGAAATGGGCACAAGAGGCAGCGCTGAAATTCGTACAAAAGAAGCTATGCACTCTGCTAAAATATTAGGTGCATCTTTTAGAAAACAATTACAGTTTGCCGATTGCTTTTTTGAAAACACACAACCTCATATTGTAGAAATTATTAAAGTCATACGAGATTGTAAACCCCAACTTATTCTTTGTAATGCTATATCCGACAGGCATCCAGATCACGGGCGTTCTGCTAAATTAGTGGCTGATGCTTGCTTTTATAGCGGCTTGGTTAAAATAGATACGCAACAACCTGCATGGCGACCAAAAGCGGTGTATCATTACATACAAGATAATTATATTCATCCGCACTTTGTGGTTGACATTACAGCTTATGCCGATAAAAAACGAGAAGCTATTATGGCTTTTTCATCTCAGTTTTATGATCCAACTTCTAAAGAGCCGCAAACACCTATTTCTAGCCCTGAGTTTTTAGAAACCATTAATGCAAAAATGAGTTTGTGGGGCAGAAGTATTGGAACCCGATATGCAGAAGGATTTACCACAGGTCGTTATCTCGGTGTAAATAACTTGTTTGATTTGGTTTAGGGCGTTCCGGCTCTTCGTCATTGCGAACAAAATGAAGCAATCTCATACGCCGTCGGGCTATCACTTCATTCTTTGCCGATTTAGCTCATTGTTTTTATTTTTTTTAATTGCTTCGCAGAATGCTGAAAAAGCATTTCAGCAAAGGATTTTCATTCCATCCCTAACGCAATCTTTACCATTACAAACAACTACTAAAAGAAAAAGCCGCACTTTTCAGTACGGCTCTTTCCTCTCAAAAAACTAAAAACCATCCTAGTTTTTAGTAAACCTTGCAGCTGGCGGCCGCAAGGATTTTCTTTATTAACGCTTATTTTTTAGCGTCCATTTTATCTTTCAAGTCAGATAACGCAGAGATATCACCTAATGTTGTTCTCTCTTG
>JBDTJJ010000015.1:0-3636 GCA_039935895.1 Bacteroidia bacterium
AATGCTAACGCAAAGAAAAGAAGATTTTATACAAGCTTGCGAAAACGCTTTACAATTTTACGGAGGTGTTCCGGCCGCAATAGTTCCTGATAATTTAAAGTCTGCCGTTACAAAAACCGATAAGTACGAACCTACAATTAATGAAACCTTTGCCGATTTTGCCGAACATTATAACACAACCATTTTACCGGCGCGTGCATACAAGCCAAAAGATAAGGCATTGGTGGAAGGAGCGGTTAATATAATATATACTCGGATTTATGCTAAACTTAGAAATGAGAAATTTTATTACATAGATGATTTAAACAAAGCTATTAGACTTGCTTTAGAAGAACATAATAACTATCCTTTAACTGGAAAAGATTACAGCCGGCAGGAGCAATTTGAAAAAACTGAAAGAGATATATTATTACCTCTTCCAACATTGCGCTATGAATTAAAAAAGCGTATTGTAGTAACTGTGGGTAAGCATTACCACGTTTGCCTTAGTCAGGACAATCATTATTATAGTGTTCCTTACCAATTTATTGGCAAAAGGGTAAAACTAATATACACACGTTACAAAGTCGAAGTCTTTCACGAATATGCAAGAATTGCTTTGCATCTGCGGTTACGGCAAAATCCGCATGAGTACACCACAGATAAAGAACACATGCACCCTACGCATCAGTTTGTGGCAAACCTTGGTCCCGAACGTTTTTTAGCAGAAGCCGAAGAAATACATAAAGATGTAAAAAAATACATTTTAAGAATAATTGAAGGTAAAAATCATCATACCGAATTTAAAAATAGAGTTTGTTTGGGTGTTTTAAGTTTTGCTAAAAAAGTAGGTAACGACCGCTTAACAAAAGCCTGTCAGCGTGCTTTGGATTATGAGATTTACAATTATAGAATTATAAAAAAAATATTAACGAATGGTTTAGATAAAGACTATAATGAAAAAGCAGAAGAAAAATTAGAAATGCCACAGCACGATAATATTAGAGGAAGTAACTATTACAAATAAATTAATAATCATATAAAACCAAAAAAAAATGAACGAATCAACCTTAGAAAAAATGCACAAAATGAAATTGTTAGGTATGTACAGAGCATTTAAAACAAGTATTGAATCCGGTAAAACCGAAAACTATACACAAGATGAAATGATTGCAAATCTTATAGATTCTGAATGGGATGATAGAAAAAATCGAGCCGTAGAACGACAGCTACAAAATGCTAAGTTCCGGTACAAAGCCTCCATAGAAGAAATGAATTACGAAGAAGACAGAAGCATTGATAAAAACCAATTGCTGCGTTTTGCAGAGTGTGCATTCATAAATAAATATGAAAATATATTAATTACAGGCAGCACCGGCATTGGCAAAAGTTATATTGCATCGGCTATAGGTAATCAAGCCTGTATTCTTGGTCATAAAGTAATTTACTACAGCACAGCCAAACTTATAAGTAAGTTAAAAATTGCAAAAACTGATGGCTCATACTTAAGAGAAATGATTAAAATAGAAAAACAGGATTTATTGATATTGGATGATTTTGGTATTCAGCCCTTCGATGCACCCGGTCGCTCAATGCTAATGGAAATAATTGAAGACAGGCACGGTAAAGGTTCTATTATAATTACCTCCCAATTACCGGTAAGCAAATGGTACGATATAATTGGCGATAAAACAATGGCCGATGCTATACTGGATAGAATAATACACCAATCACATAGAGTGGAATTAAAAGGAGAATCTATGAGAAAGAAAACAAGAAGTTTAAATGAAAACAAAGTAAAAGCAGACATTTAAGGTAATGCAGGCGTACACAAATAAATTACTTACTACGCTCGAAGACCAACTCCGTTTTATAGAACAGGAGCATGAAATTATTTTAAAGCGTTCAGAGTTAAGTTTTGTCATTTGCAAAAAAGTAATCGACCAACTAAAAGAGTTTACCATTAAATACAAGTTCAAAACAATATCTGAGGAAATAAAGTTTTTTAAAGAGATAAAACCGCAGTTTGTTTCTAAACTTATTTATCATTTAACCTTGTATAATATAGAAACCAAGAAGCCCAACGGTGGTAATAAAATAATGAAAAAGTATTTGGCCAAAGAACTCGATAAATTAAAAAACTACTTCGATTACAATCTTGATTTCTATAAATATTACCGCGCCGGTGCAAGCTACCTCGATCATACATATTTTGTCCGCGATAAATACGATATTAAATTAACCCTAGATGGCTACATTTTTGAAAACGACACACGTTTCAGTACCACACACGATTTTAAAGTGGCTAAAATATTGGCACATGACCAACTAGAAGTATATATCCAAAATGAGCTTGTCTTTCTTGAACGCAAAGAATCCGGTACAAATACCCAAGATACCCCCAAGGCAAAACTTACTTGGGCAGATAGCAAAACCTCGTTAATAGAACTCATCTATGGGTTGCACGCCCAAGGTACGTTTGGTTATCAAGCAGACATTAAAGAAATAGCCGCTTATTTTGAAAATGTATTTAATATAGATTTAGGCGATTATTACCGCACCTATTTAGAATTAAGAACACGCAAAACAATTCGCACAAAATTTCTTGATACTGTTCGCGAAAATCTATTAAAACGAATGGATGAGCAAGAAGAAAGGTAAACGCCTTATTTTACAAGGGATATAAAATTATTTCACCCAACTTGGGTGTTGCTTGGCAACTAAAACAAATCATTTAAAACATTTTTGTACCATAATTAATCAAAAACAATTATGGCAGCAACAATTTTAACCACCGAAGATTTACACATCTTCAAAAATGAATTATTTGAAGAACTAAAAATATTCTTAACTCAAATTCCCGAAAAAAAGCAAGAGCAACAACCGCCCAAATTGCTTAAATCACATCAGGTACAACGCCTCTTAAGTATTTCTCCTGGCACATTGCAAAACCTGCGCATCAATGGCACTATACCTTATACAAAGGTAGGTGGAGTAATTCTTTACTCAATGGATGATATAAACGCAATTATGCAACGCAACAAACGCAACGATTTTTCACATGGTAAAAAATGATGGTGGTGTAAATTACATCCGGCATCTTTTAAGCATTTCCGAAAAATTTATTGACGATGATCGTCTAAGTCCTCTGCACATTAGCTTGTATTACGCCTTGTTCCAATCATGGAACTTATCAAAATTTCGTAATCCAATTTCAGTAAGCAGGCACGAAATAATGCGCGCATCAAAAATAGGTTCGGCAAACACCTATACAAAATGCTTAAAAGAGTTAGATGTTTGGCAGTATATAAAATATATGCCCTCACATAATCCGCACAAAGGAAGCCAAATTTACTTGTACAATTTTAATAACACAATTGATAATGCTATTGATATATCTAATAATAAAAGCACTAATAAAACAACTGAAAAAACTGTTGTAAAAGCATCGATACCTTCTATAAACAGTTTAAACAATACAAACAAATTAAACAATGCAAACGAGAATGAGCACGCACGAACAAAAAATAATTCAAAATCTTCTGTTACTGATGGTAAACAGCCAAGAAAAAAAGTTGCGCCAAAAAAAGAAAATGCCACTTCGAGCGCAGTCGAGAAGCGACCAACAATTGCCGAAATTGAAAATTACTTTGCCGC
>JBDTJJ010000016.1:0-7328 GCA_039935895.1 Bacteroidia bacterium
TCTAGCTTCATTTAAAATTAAATCTACACGTGTGATTTTCTTTTCTATCATCACTTCATTAAGAATAGATATATTTAGCAAACTCATAAATGCACCTGGAACTCCATGTCCGGTACAATCTGCGGTAACTAAATAAAATTTATTGTTGGTGTGTAACGCCCAATAAAAATCGCCACTAACAATATCTTTTGGTTGGTAATAAATAAAATAATTTTTTACATGCTGAGAAATATAGGTGTCGGAAGTAATAACAGCGCGCTGAATTCTTTTGGCGTAATGTATGCTATCTAAAATTTCTTTTTGTTTTTCTTCTACAATTTCTTTTTGATGATGCACTTCATCTTTTTGTTTTGAAATAATTTTATTGGCTTTACGCTGTGCCTTTAACCCTCTAAAAATAAATAGCGAAAAAAGTAACGCAATTATAAGGCCACCTACAATAAAATAAGAAATTTGTTTTTGCTGATCGTTTTCTTTTTGAAGCAGTTTGTTTTCCGTTTCTTTTTTTTCCGTTTCAAATTGTGTTTTCATTAAACTGATAGAGTTGCTATTGTCTGAATTAAATAACTGTTTAGAAACACTATCGTATAGTCCAAAATAATTTAAAGCTTTATCTGTTTTGCCTTGTTTAATATTTAGCTGTGTTAACTCAAAGTACATTAAATTTAAATCGTTTGCCAAGTGCTTTTTTTTGTAAATTTTAATAGCCGACTCGTACTGTTTTTCGGCTTCGGCGTAGTTTTCAATTGCCATATTACCTGCTCCTAAAAGACCGTATGAATATGCCAA
Source organism: Bacteroidia bacterium (assembly GCA_039935895.1). Taxonomy (GTDB): domain Bacteria; phylum Bacteroidota; class Bacteroidia; order B-17B0; family Aurantibacillaceae; genus PALSA-968. The sequence goes on from JBDTJJ010000016.1 coordinate 790, forward strand.
ATTCGAATATTCTTCAGGAAGTTTATTAAGTACATCTAAAGCTTTTGTTGCGTATTCTATCGAATTAATAAAATATTTTTTATTTCCTGTTATGTCTGCCAAATTATAATAGGTGTTTCCTAAATTATTTAATAGCATGCCAAAATCACTTTGTTTACCATCTTTAGGAAAGTTGTTGACTAAGTTTTTTAAAATTAAAATAGCTGTATCGTTTTTGTTTAATGATGAGTAACACTCGGCTATCGACATGGTGCCGGCTATCAGTAAATTAGACAGGTGATGTCTTGCAGAATAATTAACTACTTTTTTATGATAAGCCAAAGCTTCTTCAAATCGGTTTTGCCTAACAAGGTTTATACCTAGGTTTTGATAAATTTGAGTTGCGGCGATAGAGTCTTTTATGGCTTCGAATATTTTTATAGCTGTAAAGCATAGACTAAAATATTTATTTAAATCATTTTTCTGATTATATAAAGTTTCTGCCAAACGATGGTAAGACATTCCTATTGTTTTTTGATTAGGATTGGCTTTTGTTTGAGAGATTAAGGCTTCGTATAATTTAATAGCACTATCAGGATTTGATTTTTCTAAATCATAAGCTTGAAAATATAACTTGCGTATTTTAACAGTATCTGTTAATTGAGAAAAAGCCGCAGCACTAAACAACAAATAAAATAGTATAAGCCAGTTTTTTTTCACGTGTATTAATCCTGCTTACGTTTCTTCACCATTGTAAGAATAGTTGCAATACCAACGGTATCACCAGTTTCACCTTCTACACCTAAACCATCGCGCACACTTTGTGGGCTGGCATCATAAATATCTACCAACCATTTTACAATACCAACTTTCACTTCATCTCCATTAGCGGCAGAAAGTGGTTTATCGTTTTCAATTTTTTCTTTGCAAGTAAAACGAACGCCGATAGTCATGCCTGGATAAATTGGTTTTGTAAAGCGACACTCATCAATACCATAGTTTAATAATACAGGGCCTTTTGGTGGATCTACAAACAAACCTGCCGCACGCGATAACACAAAGTAACCATGCGCTACGGTACGTTTAAAAATAGTTCCGTCTAAAGATTCCGGTTGTAAATGCGCGTAGAATTTATCGCCGCTTAGGTTAGCAAAGTTTACTAAATCACTTTCTTGAACAGTGTGTGTATGTGTAATTAATGTTTCGCTTACTTCTAAATCTTCAAAATGTTGGCGGAAAGGATGTATATCTTTTATAATTTGTTTAGCACCTTGCTGGTAGTTATTTAAAATGGCTGTAATAGTTGTTGGAGAGCCTTGTATAGCCGTACGTTGCAGGTAATGAAACACACCACGTTTACCACCCATTTCTTCGCCACCACCGGCTCTGCCAGGACCACCATGCACTAACATTGGTAATGGAGAACCATGACCTGTACTTTCTTTAGCACATTCAGCATTCAATACTAAAATACGACCATGCATACAAGCCGCACCAATTACATACATGCGTGCAATTTTATCATCGGCAGTAACAATAGAACTTACCAAAGAACCTTTACCCATTTTACTTAAGGTAATGGCTTCATCCAAATCTTTATACGGCATAATGGTACTTACCGGACCAAAAGCTTCTACGCTATGTCAATCTGTATTTTTAAACGGACTATCATTCAAGAAAATAATAGGCGGCATAAAAGCACCTTTGTTTTTATCGGCACCTTTCACTTCAAAGTTTTCGAAATTACCAATTACAATTTTTTGAGATTTAGAAAGCTGCTCTACTTTTTCTTTTACTTCTTTAAGCTGCGCTTGTCCCGCCAAACTCCCCATGCGAACACCTTCTACATTAGGGTCGCCAATAATGTTAGATGCTAAACGTTTGCCTAAAGCAATTTGCACATCTTCTACCATATTTTCTGGTACGATGATTCTACGCACCGCTGTACATTTTTGTCCGGCTTTGGTGGTAATTTCTCTTACAACTTCTTTAATGAAAATATCAAACTCGGGTTTATCGGTTGTTACATCGCTACCTAATACGCAGCAGTTAAGCGAATCAGCCTCCATATTAAAAGGTACCGACTCTTCTAACAAACGTGGATGAGATTTTAGCATTTTACCCGTTGATGCAGAGCCTGTAAAGGTTATTACATCCTGACTCATAGCATGATCTAAAATACCGTTAGCACTGCCGCAAATTAATTGCAGCGCCCCTTCGGGTAAAATTTTAGAAGCAATAATTTCTTTTACTACCGCTTCGGTTAAGAAAGAGGTAACCGTGGCAGGCTTAACAATAGCAGGCATACCGGCTAACCAGTTAACAGCCACTTTTTCTAACATACCCCACACCGGAAAGTTGAATGCGTTGATGTGTATAGCAACCCCTTCTTTAGGTACACAAATGTGATGCCCGTTAAAGGTATTGTTTTTAGATAGTTTAGCCGTATCGCCATCATAACAAAAAGTTTCGTTAGGAAACTGGCGACGCAACGATGCATAAGCAAACAAGTTGCCAATACCACCTTCTATATCTACCCAGCTATCGGCACGCGTAGCACCCGTTGCCCAGCTTACTTTATAAAAATCTTCTTTTTTGCTTTGTAAATGCATGGCTAATGCTTTAAGCATCATGCCACGTTCTTGAAACGTCATTTTACGGAGTTTTGGTCCGCCAACGTTGCGTGCATATTCGCACATTTTAGCAAAATCTAAACCTGCCGATGAGGCTGTTGCCACAGCATCGCCTGTAATGGCGTTATATAAAGTTTGTCCGTCGTTTGCACCGTTAATCCATTGTCCGTATGCGTAGTTCTGTAACTTGTTCATGATTTCTTATTATAGAACTCAAAAATAAGAATTAAAACGAGACATAAGGCTGTTGAAGTCTCTCTTATCGCCCCAAATGGGAGAAGCCAATATCTAGTAACAAATACACTCTTCTTTAAAAGAAATAAAAGCTACTTGCTTAATTAGCCAACATTTCTTTGAATTTCAAATTCAGTAACATCAATCTTAAATTCTTATCTATGTTTTTAATTAGTGCTTTTTATTATTTTTACAAGCTATGAAACCAACTTTAAAATGCTTACTGCTTTTCTTACTGCTTAATTCTGCATTTTTAATTCATAATTGCTTCTCGCAAGGCTCCCCTCACTTTACCACTTACGGCACCGAGCAGGGGCTTGCTTTAAGCAGTGTGCGTTGCAGCTTTGCCGACAAAAGCGGAAATCTTTGGTTCGGTACGTATGGAGGGGGCGTATCGCGTTATGACGGGAAATCCTTTAGTAATTTTACTATAAAAGACGGGCTTGCCAATAACACGGTGTTAAGCATCACGGAAGATAAAAGCGGAAATCTTTGGTTCGGTACGAATGGAGGGGGCGTATCGCGTTATGACGGGAAATCCTTTAGTAATTTTACTATAAAAGACGGGCTTGCCAATAACACGGTGCGGAGCATCACGGAAGATAAAAGCGGAAATCTTTGGTTCGGTACGGATGGAGGGGGCGTATCGCGTTATGACGGGACCCGAGCAAATCACCCCTGTAATTTAAATAAATGCAAACATGATTTGCGAACACAGAAAGGCCTTAAAGAACACCAACAAGAACTTGCTAAATCCTTTAGTAATTTTACTGTAAAAGACGGGCTTGCCAATAACACGGTGTGGAGCATCACGGAAGATAAAAGCGGAAATCTTTGGTTCGGTACGAATGGAGGGGGCGTATCGCGTTATGACGGGAAATCCTTTAGTAATTTTACTGCTGCCCAAGGGCTTGCGGACGATGTTGTGCTTAACGTAAAGCAAGACCAACAAGGCACAATATGGACAATAAGTAATTTGGGTTTTAGCGCGGTGGGGTTCCTATACTCAAAGGTAGATGAAAAAAATGACAAAGCACGCACTGAGCAAAGTCGAAGTGTCAAGTTTCCGCCAAGTGCTTTTAAATTTTTTGAGGGCGAAGCGTTTGCTTCTGTAAACAGTTTAATTAATGAAGAGCTTAAAAAATGCAAACCAGTTTTCCGCAACTTTAATAATAACACGGGTTATCCCGTTAAAGATGGTATAAATAACAGTATGCTTATTGACAGCAAAGGAATAATATGGGCAGGTTGCAGTGAGGATAAATTGGTGCGCTTTGACCCTAAAGCACTAAACATAAACCCTAACCCGTTAGAGTTGCATATACAAAGTGTAAGGGTTAATAGTGAGAATATTTGTTGGTACAGCCTCACCCCCGGCCCCTCTCCAAAGGAGAGGGGAGGCGACAGCCTTGCCTTGCTGTGGGAAATGCAAAGCACATTGGGAAAACAAATAACGGTGCAGGAACTTGATAGCATGCGCCGCCGTTTTAGCGATATAAAGTTTGATGGCATAACCAAGTTTTACCCGCTGCCAACAAACTTAGAGTTACCCTACCGCCACAACAATGTAAGTTTTGAATTTGTTGCTATTGAGCCTGCTATGCAAGCTTATGTAAAATACAAATACAAGTTAGAGGGCTATGATGAAGATTGGAGCCCCATGACAAACAAAACAAGCGCCAACTTTGGTAACATACACGAGGGTACATATATTTTTAAATTAAAATGTTTAAGCCCGTTTGGTGTTTGGAGCGAAACAAGTTACACCTTTAAAGTATTGCCTCCTTGGTTTAGAACCTGGTGGATGTACACGGTCTATTTCTTGCTGTTGGTTTGTTTCATTTGGTTTCTTATTTGGTACAACGGTCGCAAATTAAAAGCCCGCGCCACAGAGCTTGAAACAAAAGTGCATATAGCCACCCAAGAAATTACTACACAAAAGCATCATATAGAGGAAAAGCATAAAGAAATAACCGATAGTATAAATTATGCCGAACGCATACAGCGTAGTTTTTTAGCTACAAAAGAATTGCTGGATGAAAACCTGGGCGAGTATTTTGTTTTGTTTAAACCCAAAGATGTGGTTAGCGGCGATTTTTATTGGGCAGGTAAATTAAAGAACAACAAGTTTGCCTTGGTAACTGCCGATAGCACAGGCCATGGTGTACCTGGGGCAATTATGAGTTTATTAAACATTACCAGTTTAGAAAAGGCAATTGAAACATTAAGTGAACCCGCTGAAATATTAAGCCATACTCGAAAAACTATTATTGATAGGTTAAAGAAAGATGGCAGCGAATACGGTGGTAAAGATGGTATGGATTGCAGCTTAATAAGCTTTGATTTTAGTAAAAAACAGCTAAACATTGCCTGTGCAAATAACCCCGTATGGATTGTAAAGAAGAATGGCGAAGTAGTAGAAGTTAAGCCCGATAAAATGCCTGTGGGCAAGCATGATAGAGATAATGAATCGTTTACTTCAAAAATGGTTGATATAGAAACTGGAGACGTTGTGTATGGATTAACAGATGGTTTCCCCGACCAATTTGGAGGTGAAAAAGGTAAAAAATTTATGAGTAAAAACCTGCGCGATTTGTTGGCAAACAATGCTCAATTACCCATGCCCCAACAAAAAGAATTACTCGAAAAAACCTTTAGCAACTGGATTGGTAATTTAGAACAGGTAGATGATGTAACGGTTGTTGGAGTGAGAGTTTAAGTTTAACTTAGTAAATATTTTATGAAAAAACTTCTTCTTTTCTTTTTTATCGTCTTTGCGAGCGTAGCATGGCAATCTCACGCCCAAACCAAACAAACTGGTGGTGAGCGAAGTCGAACCATAGACTCCCTAAAAGCCATTCTCAAATCTTACCCTCTCACATCTCAGGTCTCCTCTAAAGATACCAACCAAGTAAACACCCTAAACGAGCTCGCTTGGAAAATCAGCAATAACAACCCCGATACGGCAATTATACTAAGCACACAAGCCCTTGCCCTTGCAAACTCCCTCTCTTTTGGAGAGGGCCGGGGTGAGGCTTCTACCGTGGGCTGGCAAAAAGGCATTGCCAACTCCTATCACAATCTCGCATACTTTAATTACCTCAAAGGCAATTACCCCCTTTCCTTAGCATACAATTTTAAAGCACTTAAAATACGCGAAGCATTAAAGGATAAAAAAGGCATCTCTAAATCGCTCGGCAACATCGGGATTGTCTATGATGATCAAGCCGACTATCCCAAAGCATTAAGCTATTACTTTAAGGCATTAAAAATGGCGGAAGACTTGGGAGATAAAAAATTGCAAGCAAATAACCTCGGCAACATCGGGGTTGTTTATGTGCATCAAGCCGACTATCCCAAGGCATTACCCTATTACTTTAAGGCATTAAAAATGGCGGAAGACTTGGGAGATAAAAATAGCATTGCTGCTTGGCTCGGCAACATCGGGGTTGTTTATAAAGAACAAGCCGACTATCCCAAAGCATTAAGCTATTACTTTAAGGCATTGAAAGCAAATGAAGAATTGGGAAGAAAAAATGGAATTGCTATTAACCTCGGCAACATCGGGGTTGTTTATATGCATCAAGCCGACTATCCCAAGGCATTACCCTATTACTTTAAGGCATTAAAAATGGCGGAAGACTTGGGAGATAAAAATAGCATTGCTGCTTGGCTCGGCAACATCGGGGTTGT
>JBDTJJ010000017.1:0-2524 GCA_039935895.1 Bacteroidia bacterium
TTTTCAAACAAGTGTTTATCAAAGCGTGTTGGTATTTGCTCTTTCAAATCAGAAGGTACAACCCAATCTAACGTAATGTTTGTAAAAGGTGATTGTCCCCAACGAGCAGGCACATTCAAATTATAAACAAAACTTCTTACCGCTTTTAAAATTTCGGGATACGATAAATTATCTTTAAAAACATAAGGTGCTAAATAAGTATCGAACGAACTAAACGCTTGCGCACCCGCCCACTCACTTTGCAAAATGCCTAAAAAATTTGCCATTTGTCCTAATGCTTCACGAAAGTGTGAAGGTGGCTTGCTTTCAACTCTTCCTCGTATTCCGTTAAAACCATCGTTAAGTAAAACACGCAAACTCCATCCGGCACAATATCCAGTTAGGCAATCTAAATCATGTATATGTAAATCTCCATTACGGTGGGCGTAGCCTTCTTCAGGAGAATAAACTTTATCTAACCAATAATTTGCAATTACTTTTCCAGCTACATTATTAACCAAGCCGGCATTTGAATAAGACGTATTTGCATTTGCGTTGATGCGCCAATCGGTTTGTTGAATGTACTCTTCTATTGTTTGTGTGCTATTTACATAGGTAGTATTTTTATCAACTCCATCGGTAGAATCTCTTTGTAATTTACGTGTATGACGATACAACATAAACGAACGCATCACTTCAAAATATTTTTTTGAAAATAATTTCTTTTCAATTATATCCTGAATTTCTTCAACGCTCCAGGTATCTTTTTCTTCAAGGCCCGAAATTACTTCTGTAAAAACGCGCTCATCAAATTCAGTATTTACGCTAGCAAATCCCTTTTGAAGGGCATCTTTAATTTTAAATAAATCTAACGGCTTATATTCTCCGTTTCTTTTAATTACATACTTTTCCATATTATTATTTTTTAAATTTTTAAACAACTTAGACCCTCATTAATACTATCAGACATTTCCAATAAGCTTGTGTTTTTTAACATAGCAAGTAAATCTTTTTTAATATGCTTGTATTTATTGTGCACTGGACATGGATTAACTTCAGAGCATTTTTTTAAACCAAGCGCACAAGTTTTTTCGCCAATATCGCCATCAATGGCTCGAACAATATCTATTAATTTTATTTTCTTCGTGTTTTTTTGCTCTATTTGAAAACCACCAGTAGCCCCTTTAACAGAATCAATAATTCCTCCCTTAGCCAGCATTTGAAGAATTTTTGCCGTAAATGCCTCTGGAGAGCCTATCTCTTTAGAGATATCTTTTAGGCTTGAACGCGTATTATTCATTGATTGTTTAGCAATGTATATAGTTGCTTTTACTCCGTACTCGCAAGATTTTGAAAATATCATAGTTTTTTTTATTGTTCAAATATACTCACACAAATCATCTCGGATAAACATATCCGATATATTTATTAACAAACAATTGTAAATTATCAGCTCATAAACTAAAATACTTCAAAAAAAGATTTTATTCGGTATTATGATTTTACTCATATTTCAAAATCAAGTAATTATCTAATATTACAGCATGGCTATTTTGTTTAATGATATTGTTTTTGGTCCAATTAAAAGCCGTCGCTTTGGCAACTCATTAGGCATTAATCTTCTTCCGCTCACAAATAAGGTATGTAACTTTAATTGTATTTATTGCGAGTGTGGCTGGACAAATTTAAAATCGATAGAAGTAAATTATTTTTCTTTTGAAGAAATAATTGAAGCAATTAAATTACGTTTTAAAAATATTGCAGAAGAAAAAACACAAATTGATTGCATCACATTTGCAGGAAATGGCGAACCAACCATGCATCCAAAATTTGCTGAAATTATAGATGCTGTTATAGCTCTTAGAAATAAATATTTATCCAAAATAAAAATTGCAGTTCTATCCAATTCTGCTCTTCTTGGTAAAAAATCAGTTTTTGAAGCATTAAAGAAAGTGGATTTGCGTGTAATGAAGTTAGACGCTGCCAGTGATAACATGTTTAGAAAAATTGATATGCCACTTTCTTCAAAACCTGTTAGCTGGTTTATAAATAAATTAAAAGAGTTTAAAGGTGATTTAATTATACAAACCATTTTTTTAAAAGGGCTTTATAATAACGAGATTATTGATAATACAAATGAAGATGAAGTGAACCTTTGGCTAAAAGCATTACAGGAAATAAACCCAAAATCTGTTATGATTTATACCATTGATAGAGAAACACCCGTTAAAGAATTAGAAAAAATACCGGCCGAAGACTTAAATAATATTTGTGCTCAAGTAACCAATTTAGGAATTACGGCAAATGTTTACACCTAAAATAATGATGAAAACAAAAACACCCAAACACTCTGAAACTATTATGACGGAAGTAGTTTGCCCTAATGATACCAACCCCATGAGTATTTTACAAGGCGGTAGATTGGTTCAATGGATGGATATTGCCTCAGCTGTTTGTGCTCAAAATCATTCGGAACATATTTGTGTTACCGTATCTATTGACAGCGTTAAATTTAAATCGCCTGCCAAAATTGGTGACATTATAA
>JBDTJJ010000018.1:0-3279 GCA_039935895.1 Bacteroidia bacterium
GCCGCAAAGAAGTTTTTGAAGAAGAACATATATACAATCAACCCGCTAACTTACCCGAAGGCAAATTTATTGCTAACAATCAACCAAGCAGAAATAACAAACAAGAAAATAGTGGTAAAACAACCGATGGCTTTGCTATAGCTGGCTTTGTACTAGGCTTTGTGCCTTTACAAGTAGGTTTAATATTTGCTGTTTTAAATGCCATTGGTAATATAACACTTGGTTCAGGCGGACTATCAGCTGTTTCCTCTTTATGGTTTGCCATCCCTTTACTTTTTGCATTTATATCGTTTGTGCTTTGTTTAACAGCCATCATCAGAATTAGTAGAAACAAGGAAACTAAAAAAGGTTTATCAATGGCTGTGTTTGGTTTAATTTTAAGTCTTATTGCCATTATGGTGCTGCTTGCACTTGTAGTTTCGGCTTAATAAAACATGATAAAACCAATATATATCTTTATTCTTTTAGCGTTTTGTTTAGTATCATGCTCGCTACAAAAAAGATTATACACCAAAGGTTTTTATTCACACAAAAATCAAACAGCAAAAAAACCAGAAGCCATTGCTAAAGCAGATACGCTGCCAAGTGTGGCTATCATTCATTCTAAAACGAAAAAACCAACATTAGTTGCTTCTCTTTCTAAATTTATACTTCTTAAAAATGTGGTAAATATTGGTTGCGATACTATTGTTTTAAAAAACGGAGTTAAAATTACAGGTACCGTAACTGAAATAAAAAAAACAAAAATTGAATTTAAAAGTTGTGACTCAACAAGATATTCAAACTCTTCTATAGATAAAGCAGATGTTAATTTTATAAATTTTGCCAACGGAACAAAACAACAAACTGATTTTAAATTAACTCAGGAAGAAAGTAATAAGACAAACCCTTTTGCCATAGCTGGCTTTATTGCAAGTATTTTTGCGCTGTTTTTTTTAGTCTTATTTGTTACATGTGGTTCGGCAAGTATAGTTCTTCCTGTGCTTTTACTTTTTATTGCTTTATTTTTATTTTTTGCAGGCTTTGTTTTATCAACGCTATCGCTGGTACAAATCAGCAATTCTTCTACCGATAATAAAAAGGGCTTGGTTTTGGCAGTAATGGGTATAATTATTAGTTTAGCATTTATTGCTTTATTAATTTTTCACTTTAAATAGCAAACATATTTATGAAAAAATCGTTTCTCTTTATTTTTTGCAGTCTCTTACTTATACTTTCCGCTTGCTCTACGCAGAAAAGATTATACACCAAGGGTTTTTATTCGCATAGAAATCAAACTACTAAAAAAACGGAAGCTGCTAAAGCAGATACCTTACCCAGCTTAGCTTTAAATAAACCTAAGATAAAAAATAAAACTGCAAACTTGGTTGCTACAAAATCTGACTTTATAATTACCGATTTTAAACCAATAGAAGGTTGCGATACCATTATTTTAAAAAACGGTGCGAAAATATTGGCTGCTATACATGAAATAAACCTGACAAAAGTTTTATTTAAAAATTGTAATTCGGCTGACGAAACTATTATTTTCATCAAAAAATCAGATGTGAGTTATATTAACTTTGCTAACGGCTCTAAACAGGTTTTTGACACCAATGCCGATTTTAATCAACCACAAAATTTGCCCGGCCAACCTAATATTAACCCACAAACAGGTCATGGAAGATCTAACAGTTACGATAAACCAAAAAGTGGCAAATTAAATACGTTTTCACTAATAAGTTTTATTATCAGCGTAGTGCCATATCCATTTATTATTATTCTTATGGCTTTGTTAGGATTAGTATCTATTACGCCCGGAGGCTCCCCACATGCGTTTTCGCAGGTATTTGGCGCACCGCACATGTCGGCTGCTTTATTAGTACCCTTTATTTTTGTGGCAGCGGCTATTATTATGAGTCTTATAGCAATTTATCAAATAAAAAACAACGGCAGTGATAATAAAAAGGGATTAAAACTGGCTTATATAGCCTTAATACTAAGCTTAATCTTATTGTTGTTGTTAGGCTTATTTGCATTTTAAAAATATTACGATGAAATTATTTAAGATCTGTTTTCTATTTTCCACTTTGTTTGTTTTTTCGGCATGCTCTACGCAAAAAAGATTATACACCAAAGGTTATTATACAAGCAACAAGCAATCAGTTAAAAAAATTACCGTTAATACCGAACCTGATTTTATATTGACAAAAGGAATTGCTAAACAAGAAGTTTTACAGGAAGTATGCGATACTATTTTTTTTAAAAATAATACTAGGATAACTGCAACCATACTAAGAGCAAACCGCTCCAGAGTTTTATTTAAAAGCTGCGAGACACCTAACGCGCCAGTAATAAATGCAAGAAAATCGACCATCAGTCATATAAAATATGCTAATGGTAAAAAAGAAATTCCTAAAAAAGGTACGCCAAAAGAAAATGATTTTTTCAATGAAGAAACATTTCACGTTAAAAATAAAGTCGAAGCTCCGGTTACAAACCCTGATGCTAAGCTTCTTGCTACCGATGGTTTTTTAAGTACTCTTTTTTCTTACCCGCAAGGTATTGGCATAGGTATGTATGCTATCACACATGCGTTTCAACATTCCTACGCAACCACAGGTGGAATTTTAGGTTCAACCATTTCTTTTACCTGGTTTTTAATTCCGATACTAACAGCGGTTGTCGGATTAACGCTTTGCGTAATTGCTCTTTATAAAGCTCAAAAGCAACCAAGATCGGCCGAAAGAAACAAAACTAAAGGCTTGGCCATAATGGGTATAATTTTTAGTTTGATATTAATAATTGCTATGATAGCTTTATATTTTGCACCTTTATAACCGATGAAAACACTTGAAGAAACAGCCTTTACACGCCTTTTAAAAATAATGGATGAGTTGCGCGAGCAATGCCCTTGGGATAAGAAGCAAACTATAGAAAGCCTTAGGCACTTAACCATTGAAGAAACTTATGAGTTAAGCGATGCTATTATGGAGCATAACATGCCCGATATTAAAAAAGAGTTGGGCGATATTTTATTACACATTGTATTCTACGCCAAAATTGCTTCCGAAAAGAATGAATTTACCATTACCGATGTCATCAATTCGTTATGCGAAAAAATGATTGTAAGACATCCGCATATTTATGGCGATGTAAAAGTGGAGAACGCTGAGCAGGTAAAACAAAACTGGGAAAAAATAAAAATAAATCAAGAAGGAAATAAATCTGTTTTGGGCGGTGTGCCAAAGGGTTTGCCTGCTATGATAAAAGCCGAACGCATACAAGAAAAAGTGCGTG
>JBDTJJ010000019.1:0-6875 GCA_039935895.1 Bacteroidia bacterium
TATATACGGGTACAAAAACTAATTTTTCGTGCAAGCAATAGCCCAATAATTTCAATCTGTTTTCAGTGTAATCATCGTAAACACTGCTATAAATAAGTGCGTTTTGCGCGCCTGCTTTTATTAATGCAGCAGCAACCGTAAATGTTTTTTCGTTAGTACCTCTAAATCTAAACGAACCTGTATCAGTCATAATGCCGGTGTATAAACAGTTGGCTGTTTTTTTATCAATTACTTTGGCAGAATCAATTCCACAAATAAAATCGTAAATTAATTCGCAGGTAGAAGATGCTTTTTCATCGTGAAAATAATAATCAAAAACAGTATCGGGCTTTTGATGGTGATCTATCACTACTTTTTTTGCCGGGCAATCTCTAATTAATTCGCCTAATTTATCTATGCGATTATAATTATTGAAATCTAAAACAAAAACAACATCGCTTTTATTTAATTGTTTTTTTACCGAAGCCTCATTGCCTTCAAACACCATAGTTTGCTTGCTTGCCGGCATCCACGCTAAAAAATCGGGATACATATTTGGCACAATAACTTTTACGTTTTTGCTTTTGCTTTTTAAATAATGATACAATCCCAACGACGAACCCATGGCATCTCCATCCGGATTTACGTGTGTTATTATAGAAATGGTTTTCGTTTTTGAAACGAGTTTTTTAAAATCGGCGAAGGAATGTTTTTTCACGTAAAGTTTATTTATCTAAAATTAAAAATTCTGTTCTTCTGTTTTTTGCTTTTCCGTCAACAGTGTTGTTATCTGCAATGGGTTTGCTTGGGCCGTAACCTTTAGCGGTTATTCTACCTGCGGGAATGCCTTTAGTTTCTAAATATTTTTTTACATTGTTGGCACGTTTTTCGGATAGTAAATTATTATCTGCTGCATTACCTACGTTATCTGTATGACCTTGTATTTCAATTTTCATAGTAGGGTTTAATTTTAAATAATCAGCAAATTCATCTAAAGTTATAAACGATTGCGGATATAAATCGGCTGCACCCGTTGAGTATAAAATATTATTTATCACAAAAGATTTTCCTTTTTCTGCTTTCTCTACATTAAGCGTAGCAGGTGCGGGGGGCTTTGCAAAAGTTACATCTTTCATGTCAACGGTTTGCGAAGCGAAAGAATAATCGGGTGCTTTAACGGTAACAATTAAAGGTTCTTTATTTTTTTTAAGATTGATGGCCGCTACGTAGCTGCCACTAGTAGAATCATAAACTGCTTTAGTAATTTCTTTTGTCTTGGTGTTTTTTATTTCTACACTTGCATTCGCCACCGGAACTCCATCGGCGGGTTTAACTTCTCCACGCAAAAATGCAACAGCTTCCGGGCGCGCTTCTTTATATAAATCAAAATAATAAACATCAAATTTACCAATGCCTTTGCCTCTAACGCTTCCGCTATTATCCGAACAAAAATAACCATACAAGCCATCTGTGCTGGCAAAAAAACCAACATCGGCCGCCGCTGTATTTATAGGACTACCAATGTTTTCAGGGTCTTTCCAATTTCCTTTATCATCTTTTCTCACATAAAAAATATCAAAATCGCCAAAGCCAAATAAACCATCGCTGCTATAATAAAGTGTTTCAGAATCAGAATGTATGAACGGATTTTTTTCGTTGCCCGATGTATTTATTTTCGGACCTAAATTTACAGGTGCTTGCCATTGGTGATTTATAGGGCTGCGATCGCTTTTCCAAATATCAACCTTGCCTTGTCCGCCTGGCCTGTCGCTTGCAAAATAAAGTGTGTTTCCATCAGCTGAAATAGATGGTTGCGAATCCCAATAAATAGGATGATTTATGTTGGGTACTTTTTTTATTTCAGTCCACTCGCCATCAATAAAATCGCTGTAATATATGTCGGCATTGGGTTGCGCGCCACCTTCCATTTTAAAAATGGTATAAAATAAGTGCTTGTTATCAATACTTAAACAGGCGCCACCTTCGTTAGCATTTTGGTTAAATGGATATTCCATTGGTACGCCTACATCAAAACTTCCATCTTTTTGTTTGTGTGCAATTTCAAATATTTCTTTCTCTTTATCGGTTTGATAAATTCTGTCTTTGTTTTGATCAGGTACAGTTCTTGTAAATAAAAATATCGTTTCATCGGGCGAGAGATACGGTAAATACTCGTTGTTTGGCGTTGATATAGGAACTAAAACTTTTGGATTGAACGGAACGATTTTCTTTTTTAATTCGGTTTCTTTTTTCGCCGACTTAACCATTTCTTTAGATTGGTATTGTTGGAATTGATAATCTTTAGAGAACTTTTTTTCATCGTCATCTACAAATTTTAAAAAGAGATTTAAATATTTTACTGCCGAATCGTTCTTTGCATCTTCGTAATAACTGTAACCAATATAATAATAAGGCTCAGAGTGTATTTGCGGACAAGCAGCCACAGCGGCTTTAAAATAAGGTAACGCGGTAGAGTAGGGGAGATTATCTAATTTACATTTTACAACAATTTCATTTCCCAACGCAAAATTAGCTTCGGCATAAGTTGGGTCTAATGCAATGGCTTGTTGCAAATATTTTAAGCGATCTGGTTTTTGATACTTTTTTTTATCAGTACCTTTTTTATAAAAATCTATTGCTTTTTTGTTTTCGGGTTCAGGGCACGATGATTTTTTTTCATCGTCTTGTGCAATGCAGAAGCAAGAGATAAGAAACAAGATGCAAGAAGTAAGTTTTTTCAATTTCATCTTACTTGTAAATTTCTTTTTTAGCAGCCAATAAAGTATTTTTTAAAAGAGATGCGATAGTCATTAAACCAACGCCACCAGGCACAGGCGTAATGTAAGCACATTTCGGTGCCACTTCATCAAAAGCAACATCGCCCACTAATTTAAAACCACTTTTTGTTTCGCTGCTTGCAACACGATTAATGCCTACATCAATAACAACTGCGCCTTGCTTAACCATATCTGCGGTAACAAAATTAGGTTTGCCAATAGCTGCAATAATAATATCTGCGTTTAAAGTATGTTGTTTTAAATTTTCGGTTTTACTATGACAAAGTGTAACGGTGCAATTTGCATATTGTGTATTCTTTGCCATTAAAATACTCATAGGACTTCCCACAATATTGCTTCTGCCAATAACCACACAATTTCTACCTTGCGTTTGTATATTGTAATATTCTAAAAGCTGAATAATTCCATAAGGCGTTGCACTAATATAGGTTGGTAAATTTAAAACTAACTTGCCCACATTTACTGGATGAAATCCATCAACATCTTTACTTGGTTTTATAGCTTCGGTTATTTTTTCTTCTGAAATATGCTTTGGTAGCGGCAATTGAACGATGTAGCCATCAATATCATTGTCATTATTTAATGCGGAGAGCTTAGCTAAAAGTGTTTCTTGCGATGTTTCTTTTTCAAATTTTATAAGGGTAGAAGTAACGCCTACCTTTTCGCATGCTTTAATTTTTGAATTAACGTAAGCCATACTCGCGGCATCATCTCCCACTAAAATAGCTACTAAATGCGGCGTTTTTTTACCCGCTTGTTTTAACTCAATAACTTCTTGCTTAATTTGTTCAAGCACTTTTTCAGATACTTCTTTTCCGTTAATGAGCGTGTAAGACATAATTATAATACGTGTTTTTCTGCGTGATACGATGAACGAACCAAAGGCCCGCTTTCTACATACATAAAGCCTTTTGCTATGGCGGCTAATCGGTATCTTTCAAATTGATCGGGATGTACAAACTCAGCTACAGGTAAATTTTTTGGTGTAGGTTGCAAGTATTGTCCAATGGTAACAACATCACAATTAACGCTGCGTAAATCATCTAAGGCTTCTAAAACTTCTTCTTCTCTTTCGCCAAGTCCAACCATAATACCCGATTTGGTGCGGATGCCAGCCTCTTTTACGCGTTTTAAAACCTCTAAACTTCTATCGTATTTTGCTTGTATGCGCACTGATGGAGTTAAACGTTTTACGGTTTCAATATTGTGAGAAATGATATCTGGTTTTACATCAATAACACGTTGTAAGTTTTCCCACTTGCCTGCAAAATCAGGAATTAATGTTTCAAATTTTGTAGCCGGACTTTCTTTGCGAATAGCCTTGATAGTCTCAGCCCAAATAATAGAACCGCCATCTTTTAAATCATCTCTATCTACCGAAGTAATTACGCAATGTTTAACGCTCATTAATTTTACGGAGTTTGCCACGCGCATCGGTTCATCCCAATCTGCCGGTAAAGGTCGCCCAGTAAAAACAGAACAAAATCCGCAAGAACGTGTACAGATGTTTCCAAGTATCATAAACGTAGCCGTGCCCGCACCCCAGCATTCGCCCATGTTTGGGCAGTTTCCGCTTTGGCAAATGGTGTGCAGTTTGTGCTTGTCTACAATGTTGCGGACTTTTATATATTCTTCGCCAGTAGGTAATTTTACGCGTAACCAAATAGGTTTACGAGGTTTTTCTCCTACGGCAACTGTATTAATTTCTTGTGTAGTATCCATCTTCAAAAATTAAAACCAACGCTTTCCTAAATTAAACGAAACGTATAACGAAACAAAAAAGTTTTCGGCTTTATTGAATGCCATTGTCTGTACTGCTTTTGGAAAGGCATCAACGGTAACGCCTGTTTCAATAGCTTTTATAGCATTTGTTTTGCTGCCATATTCAAAACTAAAACCTAATTTACCGTATAAACCCGGGTGCACTTTTAAACTTTGTAAACCATCAAACCAAGGCGCTCTACCAACAATATCGCCTTGGGCAACAGTTTGGTCGTATGCTTCGTTTTTAACCGAATATGTATTTGGATTATATGGATCATAATAAGCAACTTGTAAATAAACCGGTTTTGCAAAACAAAGACTAATGCCAAGTGTAGTAAGCATACGTATTTCAATGCTTTTACGTTCGGCTCGCTCATATAATTTACGCTGAAACCCAACACCAGCGCGTAAAAAAAGTAAGCCAAACATTTTACCATATTTATAACTTTTGCCACCTAAATCAGATTTTTCAGAAATCTCTTTTGGATGTTTCATGTTAAGCGCTTCAATTTCTATTAATCGTTTTAGTTTGCCAGTAACATGCCAATACCTGCGGTAATTAGCCCCAAAGCCACGTGAGTGCATAAAAATTCCGCCAGTAGATTCGTTTCTATAAAGTACGTTAACATCTTGTCCGGCATCTAACGCCTGTTGTGCGCTTTGCGAGAAAGCCGTTTCACTTAAAATGAAACCAAAAACAAGTATGATTATTTTGAAAAAAATTCGCATTATTTAAGACGAACAAATGTACGATAATATTAGCGATTTGTTACTTTTGATAAAAAACTAAAACATGGCTTATACAGCAGAAATAACCTACACCGGAAATTTACATACCGAAGCAAAACATGTTCAGTCGGGCACTGTAATTTCTACCGATGCGCCAAAAGACAATGAAGGTAAAGGCGAAGCTTTTTCTCCAACTGATTTACTGGCAACATCTTTGGCAACGTGCATTTTAACTACTATGGCAATTGTAGCTAAACGCGATGGGGTTGCCAGAAATATTGATAATGCTAAAGCAGAAGTGGTAAAAGTGATGCAATCAAACCCTAGAAAAGTAGCCGAAGTGCATGTAAAAATTACATTTCCGAGAAATTACGATGAAAAAGAAAGACAGATTTTAGAAAATGCTGCACACGCTTGTCCCGTTGCAAAAAGTTTGCATCCAGATTTAAAACAAATAATAGAATTTATTTACCCTTTATAAAAAGGAGAAAAAACTAAATGTGTGTTACAGTTTTAGTAACAGGTGCTTGAGCATAAGCTGCACAAGTACCGTGTCTGCTGCGGCAAGAGCAAACAGAAATTACAATAGCTAATATAAATAGGGCTGTAGTTGCTTTTTTCATGAGTTTTTCGTTCTAAGGGTTAGGCAAAAATATATCTATTATTGATATTGACAAATATTATTTCAAAAAAAATGCAAAATAATTTCCCTCAAATAGAACCTAGTTGGTTAAACGCCTTAAAAAACGAGTTTTCAAAAGATTATTTCTTGAAATTAAAAGCATTTTTGGAGGAAGATAAGAGCCGTTACAAGCTATTTCCAGCCGAGAATCAAATATTCGAAGCTTTTAATCTTACTCCGTTTGATGACGTTAAAGTAGTGATTTTGGGTCAAGATCCATACCATGGCGCAGGACAAGCACATGGCTTGTCATTTTCGGTGCCAGATGGTATTAAGCCTCCACCATCTTTAGTTAATATTTTTAAAGAACTAAAAACCGATATTGGGATGGAGATGCCAACCACCGGAAACCTTACTCCATGGGCAAAGCAAGGCATTTTGTTGTTAAACGCCACACTTACCGTAAGGGAAAGTCAAGCAGGTTCTCATCAAAAAAAAGGCTGGGAACTGTTTACAGATGCGGTTATTAAAACTTTATCCGACCAAAAAACGGGTTTGATTTTTTTACTTTGGGGCAATTATGCCAAACAAAAAGGCGAATTAATTAATACCGAAAAACATTATGTTTTAGTCTCTCCACACCCGTCGCCATTGGCACGCGGTGGTTTTTTTGGCTGCAAGCATTTCTCTAAAACCAATCAAATTTTAGAAAAAGAAGGTAAAAAACCCATTAAGTGGCAATTGTAGGAAAAAATTGGGTGGAAAATATTTGCATATTCAAAAAAAGCCGTATATTTGCAATCCTTAAAAAAAAGAAAAGATGTATTTATCAACAGAAGTAAAAAAAGAAATTTTCAAAAAACACGGCGGTTCTGAAAAAAACACAGGTGCTACAGAATCACAAATTGCCTTGTTTACTCACCGTATTGGTCATTTAAGTGGTCATCTTAAAACAAATAAAAAAGATTTTGGTACTCAACGTT
>JBDTJJ010000020.1:0-6250 GCA_039935895.1 Bacteroidia bacterium
TTTTGTCATATTCTACTTTGTCTTTCCAAGCATTTTTTGGTTCTAAAATATCAGCAGGCACACCCGGACAACTTTTCGGAAATTGCATTTTAAAGTAAGGTGTTTCGCCATACTCAACTTTATCTAATTCGCCGGTAAGGGCAGCATTAATTAAAGCACGTGTGTACGATAATTTAATACGGCTACCAACGCCATATTTACCGCCAACCCAGCCAGTGTTTAATAACCAAACGTTTACTTTATTTTTCTTTAATTTTTCGCCTAATAAAGTGGCATATTTTGCAGGGTGCAACGGTAAAAATACTTTACCAAAACAAGCTGAGAAAGTTAATGTAGGTTCTGTAATACCCATTTCTGTACCGGCAACTTTTGCTGTGTAACCACTAATAAAGTGGTACATAGCTTGCTCTGGTGTTAGTTTAGATATAGGAGGTAAAACTCCAAAAGCATCACAAGTTAAAAAGAAAATATTTTTAGGGGTATCGCCAACTGCGGGTTCTACCGCATTTTCAATATATGAAGAAGGATAACTTACACGTGTATTTTCAGTCTTACTGATATCATCGTAGTTAACCGTAACTGTTCCTTCATTAAAATTAATATTCTCTAATAATGAACCAAATTTAATAGCATTAAAAATTTGAGGTTCTTTTTCAGCCGAAAGATTTACGCATTTTGCATAGCATCCGCCTTCAAAATTAAACACCGATTTATCGCTCCAACCATGCTCATCATCGCCAATTAATTTACGCGTAGGATCGGCAGAAAGAGTTGTTTTACCTGTGCCAGATAATCCAAAGAAAATAGCGGTATCGCCATCTTTACCAATATTTGCCGAGCAATGCATAGGAAGAACTTTCTTTTCGTGTGCCAAAATGTAGTTTAACACGGCAAAAATTCCTTTTTTAATCTCGCCTGTATAAGCTGTTCCACCAATTAAAATAGTTTTTTTAGTGAAATTTAAAATAGCAAAATTATGCTGGCGAGTTCCATCAATTTTAGGATCTGCTCTAAAACTAGGTGCATTTATAATTAACCACTCGTGTTTAAAATTTTCTAATTCAGCTTCGGTTGGACGTAAAAATAAATTGTAAGCAAATAAATTACTCCAAGGAGTTTCTGTTACCACTCGAATATTGATGCGATAAGTAGGATCTGCACAAGCATACGAATCACGCACAAATACTTCTTTACCAGATAGATATGCCAACATACGATTGTGTAATAAATCAAATTTATCAGCTTCAAAACGATTGTTTACTTCGCCCCACCAAACGCTATCTTTGGTGTTATCGTCATAAACTACAAATTTATCTTTTGGCGAACGGCCCGTAAATTCTCCTGTATCAACAGCTAAAGCGCCTGTATCAGTAAGTACACCTTCTCCGCGTATAATAGTTTCTTCTACCAGTTCTGCGGGATGCAGATTCCAGTAAGCAGCTTCAACATTGCCTAGTCCTAATTGTGCTAAACTTTGATCTTTGGGCTTTATTCCGAATTCGTTCATGTATAAAAGGTTTGGTTTAGGGTGCAAAGATAAAAAAAGTCGGCTTTTTTAGAAAACCGACTTTAAACATCTAATGAACAATTTTAATCGTTTTACTTGCTTTTATTTGGCCGATTTAATATTAACATTTTTTTGAATTTTAACTAAAGTTGTGCCAACTAGCAGTTTTTCAATATCTTCTATAAATATTTTTTTCTCTGATTTTGATAATTCGTTTAGTTTAAGAAACAAGGTTGTTTCGCCCTCGCGGCCTCTTCTTGCGGGTGTAGCAAAGGCAGGTTTTTTAGGGTGATTATTTATGTAAGCCATAATTTTATCATACGTTACGCCATCAATACCACCGCCAATGCTTATAAACGAGATTGTCAAAGCGTATTTTCCTTTTATAGGTTTTTCATCTACCATAAACGAATTTATTTTTATCGAATTTGCCTGTAAATTTGAGTTTCCTATTAAAAATAGGATGGATAAAAGAAGTGTTACTTTTTTCATAGCTTGTTATTTGTTTACAAGGTTACTTTAAATCATAAATTGTACCAAATTTGTTTTTGGCATATTTCATAAAGTATGTAAAATTCAATTTTTCGCCGGTAATTTTTTCGCATAATTCTTGCGCGGTATAAAATTTACCATGCACGTGTATTTTTTCTCTTAACCAGTTTAAAAGATTAGCGGTATTTCCGTTTTCAATTTCGTTTATCAAATTTGGAATTTCTTTTTGCGCCTGATTAAAAAACTGAGCTGCATAAAAACTTCCTAAAGAATACGTTGGGAAATAACCAAAAGAACCATGACTCCAATGCACATCTTGCAATACACCTTGTGAATCGTTTGGTATATCAATACCTAAATACTCTTTGTATTTCGCATTCCAATACTCAGGTAAATCGTTTACTTTTAATTTATCTTCAAAAATTTGCTTTTCAATTTCGTAACGAATCATTACATGAAAATGATAGGTCAATTCATCTGCATTAGTACGAATAAACGAAGCCTCTACCCTATTAGTCCCTTTATAAAAATCTTCGGCAGAAATAGCTTGTAATTGAGTAGGAAAATATTTTTTAGCGACTTCAAAATTATGTTTCCAATAAGGTAAACTTCTGCCTACATTATTTTCCCACAAACGAGATTGAGACTCGTGAATGCCCAATGAAATAGCCTCACCCAGTGGCATACCATATTGATCGGCAGGTAAACCTTGTTCGTAAAGTGCATGCCCACCTTCGTGTATGCAACTCCAAATCATTTCAGAAAAATCATTTTCATTTATGCGAGTAGTTACACGCACATCATTCTGACTAAACGAAGTTGTAAACGGATGTGATGAAATATCTTGTCGCCCACGGTTAAAATCAAAGCCCATTTGTTGCAGCAACTCTATACCAAACTGCCATTGCGCATTTTTTTCAAATGGCTGAAAGAAAAATTTATTATCAACCTGCTTGGCTTGTTGTATTTGTTTTACAAATGGCACTAACTCTTTACGTACATCGCTAAACAAAACATCAAGTTCTGCAACGGTTGCATTTTTTTCGTGCAGGTTTAAAAGTGAATTGTATGGATGATTTTGATAACCTAACAACTCGCATTCTTGCTTTTTAATAGCAACAAGCTTTTCTAAATAAGGAGCAAAAATTTTAAAATTATTTTCTTTGCGAGCTTGTTGCCACGCATTGAAAGCTGCACTAACAGCTCTGCTCATGTTTTCTACAAACTCGGTAGGATATTTTTTTTGTCGCTCAAAATCTTCTTCAATTTGAGTTACATTTTTCTTTTCCCTTTCATTTAAAGCCGTATTATTTTTTGTGCTTTGTAAAAGATGCATCGTATTATCACCCGTAAAAAGTTGATGCGAAATACCTGATAACGTTGACAACTGACTAGCCTTAAAGCCTGATGCGCCAGATGGCATATAGGTTTCTTGATCCCAACCTAAAGTGGCTGCCGCATAATTTACATCGGCAATGCGTTGCATGTGATTTTGTAATTCATTATAACTCATGCGCCAAAATTACATACAAAACTTGTTATGACAAACTAGTATAAAATAAGAAATGTATTACTCATTAACCTCATTTCCCATGGTATCGCAATGGTAAAGCTTTGGTTTTTTAGGGGCAACTTTTTGCGTTGCTTCGCCACCTTTTTTAGCCGCAATCATTTTTTGAATAATACGCGCACGTTCTTTAGCTACTTCATCACGTAGCTTCATGTCTTCATCTATGTCGTAATAAATAATACCATCTACAATAGTTTTATCAACTTTTGCGTTTATAGATAAAGGATTATCCGTCCATAAAACAACATCGGCAACTTTACCAACTTTTATACTACCCACTTTATCATCTATGTGCAATATTTTTGCAGGGTTAAGCGTTGCTAATTTTAAGGCTTGTACTTCTGTCAAACCACCATATTTAATGCACTTTGCAGCTTCTTGGTTTAAACGTCGCCCCATTTCTGCATCATCACTATTAATACCTGTGGTAATGCCCATTTTAGTCAGGATAGCGGCGTTGTATGGTATGGCATCCATCACTTCCATTTTATAAGCCCACCAATCGGCAAAGGTGGAAGCAGCAATATTATGCGCTTTCATTTTGTCGGCCACTTTATAACCTTCTAAAATATGTGTGAATGTATTTATTTTAAAGTGCATGCTATCGGCAACATCCATCAACATATTTAATTCTGATTGTACATACGAGTGACAAGTAATATGACGTTTATCGTGAAGTATTTCTACCAAAGCATCCAACTCTAAATCTCTGCGTGGTGTAGCTGCATTTTTATCTTTTGATGTGGTGTTCATTGCTTTTTCGTACTCTTTTGCACGTATAAAATGATCGTAATAAACTTGCTCGGTACCCATACGTGTTTGCGGAAAACGAAGGGTATTAAAATCGCCCCAATTACTTTGTTTTACATTTTCGCCTAAGGCAAATTTTATAAACTCAGGTGCTTTTTCATACTTCATATCTTCTGGAGATTGACCCCAACGAAGTTTAATAATTTGCGATTGACCGCCAATTGGATTAGCCGAGCCATGCAATAATTGCGCAGTGGTAACACCGCCCGCAAGCTGACGATAAATATTAATGTCTTCGCTATTAACCACATCACCAATTCTAACTTCGGCGGTTGATGCCTGCGCACCTTCGTTAACACCTTCGCTAATGGCAATATGACTATGCTCATCAACAATACCTGCCGTTAAATGTTTTCCTTTAGCATCAATTGTTTTTGCAAAAGCAAGTTTGGGTGCGTCAATATTGGGTGCAATGCGAACTATTTTTCCTTCCACAATATATACATCGGTTTCTGTTAAGATAGAATCCGCTTCGTTAGTCCAAACGGTTGCATTTTTAATTAAGATAGCATCATACCGATTTTTGAATTTCTTAATAATATTTTCATGAGATTGTGGTTGACCAAACGATAGAAACGGATAATACACTTCGCCAATAGTTGGCTCCTCTGCTTTTTTATCTTTTTTATTTTTGGTAGTATCTTTTGCGTTCGTCTTTAAAGCTCCAGTTTTTACAAGGCTTGCATCATACCAAGTGCCGGTAGATGATTGCATTTTTCCTGTAAAAGAAGAATCAGTTTCATTGTAGTTTAAATCAAATCTATCAAGTGTAAGCGTATCTTTGTTAAAATGAAAAACCAAATTGTTGTTTTTAAAATTAATGACAAAAGTTGTTTTTGTGGTGTCTTTTAAAACGATGGTGGCCGTTGGTTTATCTACTTCTATAGCTGAAATTTCTACTTTTAATTTATTGTTATTGTACGATAGTAAATAATTGCCGCGTAAATCAGGCATATTAAAATCGCTGTAATGATAAGGAGTTCCGCCCACCCAGTTTTCGTAAATAGTGGCATCTTCTTCAAAAATATTTTTAGAAGTGATAATGAAATCTGCTAACATACCTTTTTTAAGAGAGCCAACTTTATCAGCAATGCCAAGCATTTCGGCAGGAGTTGATGTTAAACTTTTTAGCGCTACTTTTTCATTTAAACCATATTTGATAGCCTTGCGTAAATTTTTTAAGAATTTAGTTTTATCTTTTAAATCGGCCGTTGTTAAAGCAAAAGTTACGCCTGCTTCTTGTAAAAATTTAGCGTTGGCAGGTGCCATTTCCCAATGTTTTAATTCGGTTAATGTAATGTTTTCTGCTTCGTAAGGATCTTCCACATCAAAAGCATCCGGATAATTTAACGGAATAATATACTTACAAAATGTTTGCTGAATGTCATCTACGCGTTGGTATTCGTCACCCTTTCCTTTAATGATGTATTTTGTTTTAAACTCATCCCCCACTTTATCGGCACGCAAAGCATTTAATTTATCGCTTACATCAAAAATAGATGGCAAGGTTTGCAAGGCGTTAAATGCTTCTAAAGAAATATTATATTCTGTTTTAGTTTTGTTAGTTGCGTACCATTGCGCATCTAAATAGGTTTGTCGTAACAAGGCAATTGCACCCATTAAGGATGATGGATAATCTTGTGTGGAAGTTCCTTTATTAAACGAATAAAAAGCGGCTGCTTTATCTTTTACAATGATTTCATTTTCTTTTTTCTGTGTATTTAATAGCACAACAGCTCCGCTTCCGCGCACAATGCCATCTTTAGCGGATGTAAGCACCAAACCAAAACCAAGTTTACGTAACTCATCTGCCTTTGCATCGTTGTTTGTAAAATTTTTGTACGCTTCAAAATCGGCTTTAATAGCTTGGT
>JBDTJJ010000021.1:0-9910 GCA_039935895.1 Bacteroidia bacterium
TGCCATAAATTCATCAACAGCTTTACCAACAATGCAAACCTCTTTAAATGGAAAAGCTTGTTGCAAAGCCAGTATAGCCCAGTTTGAATGTCCGGATGGATAATTTACAATTTCTTCTGCAACATGGTTTAACATTTTTTTAGAAATGTTTTCGTAATTTGTATTGTCTGTAATTTTAGAAAGTGTAAATAAATTTCTTGCCATTTGCGAGTTAGAAGCCGGAATAACATTGTCGTGCATCTCTACCTTTTGCGAGATTAATTTACCGGCATTTTTACCCGAGAAATAAAAAATATTTTTTTCTTCATCAAAGAAATTATATAAAGTTCGTTTTACTAAAAGCTCTGAAAGCCCAAGCCAAGCTATATCTCCCGTAAGTGAAAATAATTTTATATACGCATCAATTACAAAAGCGTAATCGTCTAAAAAGGCATCTATGTAGGCTTTATCTTTATAACAACGCATTAAGCCACCGGCATCATCTATTAATTTATGCTTAATGAAGTTGGCATTTTTTATAGCAAGTTGTAAAAATTTATCTTCGTTAAACGCAGTGTATGCATCGCATAGGGATGCGCACATCAAGCCATTCCACGAAGCAAGAATTTTATCATCTAATCCCGGACGAACTCTTTTATTTCTTACTGCCAATAATTTTTCTTTTGAAATAGAAATTATTTTATGCAGATCTTCAATGCTGATATTGTTTTTTAAAGCTACTTCTGCATCAGATAAATTTCGCAATAAAATATAATTTTCATCTTCCCAATATCCAATTTCATTTACCGAATAATAATCAGCAAAAACCTCAAAGTCTTTCTTTAACAACGTGCGTAATTCTTCTTTTGCCCAGATGTAATATAAACCTTCAACGCCTTCGCTATCAGCATCTAATGCGCTATAAAAACCGCCTTCTGGCGATGTTAATTCTCTTTCAATAAAATTAATTGTTTCGTAAACAACTTGTTTATATAACGGATTTTTATTCTGTTGGAATGCTTCGCTGTATAAAGAAATTAATTGCGCATTATCGTACAACATTTTTTCGAAGTGTGGCACTTTCCATTGTTCATCGGTACTGTAACGCGCAAAGCCACCGCCAAGTTGATCATACAAACCACCATTAGCCATTTTTTGCAGCGTAAAATGTACGTGTTTTAAAATAGATTTGTTATTGGTAAGATGTGCATATCGTAACAAGAATAAATAATTATTAGGCATCATAAACTTAGGTGCACCAATGCTTCCACCGTTTTTAGTATCAAATCTTTTTTGAAAACTGAGAGCACATTTTTCTAAAACAGCAGCATCAACTATGTTCTTTTCTTCGTTTGAAATAGAAATAAATTCATCACTTTGTTTGATGCCGGTTGAAAGTTGATTAGCATAATCCTCTACTTTTTGTTTATCGGTTTGATGTAAGATGGAAAGATTGTTTAATAACTGCATCCATTGTTCTTTAGGGAAATAAGTTCCTCCATAAATTGGTCGGCCATCAGGTAATACAAAACAATTTAAAGGCCAACCACCGTGTTGCGTCATTAATTGCACAGCTGTCATATAAACATGGTCAACATCAGGGCGTTCTTCTCTATCAACTTTTATATTGATGAAATGTTTATTCATCAGCTCAGCCACTTGCTCATCTTCAAAACATTGATGTTCCATCACATGGCACCAATGACAAGCCGAATAACCTACACTAATTAAAACTAATTTATTTTCTTGTTTTGCTTTTGCAAAAGCGGCATCGCTCCAAGCATACCAATTTACCGGGTTGTGGGCATGTTGTAATAAATAAGGACTTTTTTCTGAAGCTAAACTATTGGTATGTTTATGATTAGCCATAGAAAAAAATTATTTTCCTAAAGCTTTACTTTGTCTGAAGTATAAAAAGATAAATAGCGCATCCATTATCGACATAAAAAAGTTACCGGTCGTTAAATTTGAAATTAAGAAACAAGCATTTGCAATAACATACATAATAAAGCCTTTGTATTTATTCTGGTACATTTGTATAGCACCAAATAACGATAAACCTAACACAAGTAAGTAAATGCCGCAAGCTATAATAAATTTGCCGCTACCCATTTCCATAAAAGTTTGTATTTGTTTTATTTGTTGTTCTGTTATTTTGGGATTAGAAGTAAGTAATTCATAATTATCATTTAACCAAACAAATATTGACTTAGCAAATATTAAAAAACACAAAGTAAAAAAGCCAACTATACCACTATAAATAAAAGTTAGCGTGCATAAAATTTTTAAACCTTGCGGTTGCGTTTGTTCTTCAAATGTGGTTGGCTCTTCCATTATTTGTAGGTAATGTAATCTTTAAGCTCTTGCAAGTTTTCGTTAAACTGAGAAATGTTTTTGTTATAAAAATCAACCATAATTAATTCTTCTAAAGTGTAACGTTTGCCATCTATAAAACCTACAATCCATGCATCTTTTTGTCCTTTACCAATAGCTTTTTGGCGTTGCACTTCAGCATCTTTAATGCCATTAAATTGCCCTTGTGTAAAACGAGTTATACCATCCGGATAATCTACCACCTCTGGGTTTCCGTACTCTTTTAAACGATCGTATTTATAATTTTCAGGGTGACGATAAGCTGCAATCTGAACTTTAAAATTCATTTTTTCTGCGCAAATCTTTTCAGCAATGGCTAAAAGTTTTTTATACACCTGTGGGTCGTTTAGGCTTTTGCCTTTAAGTGCCGTAAAATCTATTGTTTTAAAATCATCACAAGGATATTTAGCTGTGGTAACTTCGGGTGTTTTTGTTTTCACAGTATCTGCAGCTGGTTTAAATGCTTCGGGTACACTTGTCAAAGTATCTAAACCTGCCAATAACTCGTTCAGGTTTTTTACATTGTGCGGATCTATGTATCCATCTTTTACCATGTGAAAATCTTTGCGTAACTCAACAAACTTAGTCAGTTTTGCTATATCTAAGTCTTCGGTAATTTCTCCAAAATCTTTAGAACGAACGTGGAATGTATAATTCTCTCCCGGACTAAGCGCCACCAAATATTTACCTGTTTTTATGTTAGATGTAAACGGACCAATTTTTTCTCCGTTGCTTTTTTTAGTGATTTCTATTTGCGCATCAATTGGTTTGTCGTTTCCATAAACATAGCCCAAAACCATTGCTAATACAGGTCTTTCGCCCAATATACCCGGTGTTACAGTAAATATATCAGAGCTTCCGTTGCCACCATTACTAACGCGGTTAGAAGAAAAATATCCTTTTTCTCCACTTGCATTAATTACATAATAACGATCATCATCCGTTGTATTTAAAGGATAGCCCATGTTTAAAGGTTCTATCCAGCTATTTTCTTTTTTAATAGTATAAAAAATATCATAATCGCCAATGCTATTATGGCCTTTAGAGCTAAAAAACAAAGTTAATCCATCAGGATGTATAAAAGGCGAATCTTCATCATCACTGGTGTTAATAATGGCTCCTAAGTTTTTTACATTTCTCCAACTGCCATCTGCTACTTTTTCTGCAATATAAATATCTCTTCCGCCAAAACCATCTTTACGTTGGCTTGTAAAATAAAGATATTTTCCATCAGCTGTAATAGAACACGAACCTTCATAATAGTTGGTATTTACATCTCCTTTAATTTTTTCAGGAACACTCCATTCATCGCCAACTAAGTGACTTTCATAAATATCTCCACTATCATGCTCGGTACTTTTATAGGTATAAAGTGTTTGTCCATCAGGCGATAGTGCCAATGAACTTTCGTGTTGCTTTGTGTTTACATTTGGTATGTTTTGCGGTTCGCTCCATATAGAGTCTTTTCCTTTACGTGAAGTGAAAACATCTTCATAATAAATACCATGCTCGGGGTCTGGTTTAAATTTACCATCCATTAAACCACCTGTACTTCTTGGCCCTCTGTACGTAAACATAATTAATGATTCATCTGCAGAAATTACCGGAGAATATTCTTCATACTGTGTATTTATCGGTGGACCAAAATTTCTAATATCAGCTTGTAACATTTCTTGCGTTACATTTTTTCCGTACTCAGAGTTTTTAATTAATTTTTCTGCCTGTGCTTTTTCTGCCGCTGGTGGATTAGTAGCTAAAAACTGATTAAAATATTTTATCGCATCATCAAAACGATAATTTACATGATAGGCTTTACCTAAATTAAGTAACACGCCCGATTCTGAAGGGGCCATTTTATATACAGCTTCAAACAAACTAATGGTTTCTTGTTTTTTATCGGGTAAGTGAAAAGCACATAGACCTTTTTTAAATTTATAGTAAGGGTTTGACGGATCGCGTTTATCTAACTTGTCGTATGTTTCGTAAGCACGCGCATAATCTTCCACTTCAGGCGACATATAAAAATCGGCCGTTTCGTTTAAATCATCAATACTTTCTTTTTTTGTTTGAGCGCGTATGCTTGTAGAAAGCAGTACTACCAAGGCAAATAAGGCTGTTAGTTTTTTCATCGTCGTAATTTAATTTTGTTTGAAATGAATAATTCAATAGATGAACTATACATTTTTTAACATCAACTAAATTGCGACAAATAAAAGCCTGTGTTTTATGAGTGAACTAATAGTTATTTACAAGCCTATGTTAATTGCGGATAAATAGCAGGAAACTAATTACGAGGAAGTGTAAAGGCGAACGTTGTACCTTCGCTTTCTTTACTGCTTACACTTATGGTTTGGTTGTGCGCTTCTATAATGTGTTTAACGATAGATAAGCCAAGCCCTGTGCCACCTTGCTCACGACTTCTACCTTTATCAACTCTGTAAAAACGTTCAAACACACGCGGCAAATGCTTTTCTTCAATACCAATTCCGTTGTCGGCAATTATAATGCTTACTCTTTCCTTATCTAAATTTAGCGTAACCGAAGTCTCTCCGTTTTCTTTACCATATTTAATAGAGTTTGAAAGCAGATTAGCAAAAACTTGTCTAATACGAAATCTATCCGCCTTAATTTTAATACTATCTTTTGGCGTAATTATATTAAGTGTAATGTTTTTTTTCTGCGCTTGAATTTCAATTTCCTTGCAAACATCATTTATCATTTCAACAATGTTAAACGATTCAATATCTAAGGAAAGACTGCCGGTTTCCAATTGAGAAATAGTTTCTAAATCATCAATGATGTTTATCATTCTATCCACACTTTTATCAGCGCGTTTTAAATATTCAATATTTATTTTAGGATCGTGTATGCCGCCATCAATAAGCGTTGCCACGTAACCTTGTATATTAAAAATAGGTGTTTTTAATTCGTGAGATACGTTTCCTAAAAATTCTTTTCTATAGTTTTCTAGTTTTTGTAATTGTTCTAATTCTTTTTGTCGTTCGTTTGATAGTTGAATAATCTCGGCGTTAAATCTTTCTAACGGATCTGCAATATCATCGGTATATACAGGTTTAATTTCGGGTGCAGATGTGTTTAGTTTTCTAAGTTTGGTAAGCGTTTCTTCTATTCGGCCAAAAATAATTTTTTGATAAACAAAATTGAAAAACAAAAATGACATGGCGAAGCAAATAAAGAACACAACTAACAATACATAGAGCGGAAAATCGAAATGAAAAAATAGCGATAATACCCAAATAGAAAAACTAAGTAAAAATGAAAATGCAGAACAGAATAATAAAAACAGCGAAGTGTTTTGCTTGTTCATTTATTAGTTAGGCAAAATAGGTTTCATGCCGCGTAAGCCCATATCTACAACGGTGTCTCCGTTTAGGGTGTAAATATTGCCATCATTTGGATTACTCGCGTTATACTTCCACTCAAAACTTTGGTTGGTTGACATAGAAATTGTAATAACAATATCACTTGTTTCATTACCCGTAATAGTTAATGGTTTTGTTGTTGTTCCATCGGCAGCAACAAATTGCCCTGTTACTAAACAAGATCCTGGTGGTATCGCGGTTGTGGCAAATGCCGCAGGACTAACAACCGTTGTTGCACCTTGCGGAGCCTGACCTTCAATGTACGGATACGTATAAGACATATATGGATCTGCTTCAAAAGCCCAATAGCCTTGTTGCTTGGCGCCATTAACCGCCACAGTTTGATTTTTTATTTTATATGATGTAATGTAACTATTATAACCAATAAACGAAGCTATGGTGCCTGTATTATAGATTTGTGGTACAGTATAACTACCTACCGTGGTACCTGATTTAATCGCATATTTTATACTGTAATTTTGATAAGCTACCGAAATACGTATATAAGGATATGTTCCTGCGGCTACTTGCGATAATGGAATAGAATAGAATTGCTGTCCATTTCCTACAACATTTTCTTGGCTAAACTGAATAGCATCTGTATAAGTTGCTGTAGCACCTGTACCGTTACCTACCGTTACGGCGCTCGATACCACAGTTGGTGTAGTATATAAAACCGTACCAGCTCCTATGGCTGTAAGATTGTTTTTTGTCATTTCAATATAATGGGCAGATAAGCCATTAAAATGTGGGCTTTGCGCTCTATGATTTGAAGGCAATGTACTTGTGTTACCAAAACCATCTAAACGATCTTGCGTACTATCAAACTTAAAAACAAATTTAAGTTGTGGGCCAGTTGTAGTTGTTGGTGGCGGTGTAGTTGTGTTTTTAGTGTCTTTTTTGCAAGATGAAATAGCAACAAATGCTAGTAGTGATAAGGCAATTAGTTTTTTCATTATGTTGTTTTATTTTATTTGATATTTGGTTTGATACTTTTTATAAAGTTCTTGCTGTAGGTTAGTAAGTGCTAATTTTTTTCCATTTATAAAAGCTAATATAACACTATTTGTTTTCATATCCAAAGCATCGCCGGTGCTTATGAAAAATGATGCGTCTTTGCCTACTTCAATAGTTCCCATTTCTTTATCAATACCTAAAATTTTTGCGGCATTGTAGGTTAATGCAGCAATGGCTTGTTCATTAGTTAAACCATAAGTTCTTGCTGTGCCGGCTAAAAACGGAATGTTACGTGCATTCATTCCTTCCATATCGCCTTCGTTTTGCAAACAAAATAAAATGCTGTCTTTTTGCAAAAGATACGGCAGTTTATAAGGTAAATCAACATCATCTTGTTGGCGGTTAGGCAAACTATGCACGCGATTTACCATTACCGGAATGTTGTTTTGTTTTAATAATTTAGTTACGCGCCAGCTTTCGGCACCACCGACTAAAACCATTTTTTTAATGTCAAATTGTTTGGCAAAATTTACACAAGCAATAATGTCTTTTTCATCATCAGCATGTAAATATAAATTTTTAGAGCCGTCAAAAATGCCTCTCATGGCTTCAAAGCGCAGGTTTTTTTCTTCTTGATTTGTTTCTCCGCTATAAGCTTTAGCATCTGCAAAAAACTTTTTTAATTCGTTTAATTGTTCATCATATTTTTTATTTACAGTAGCTGGTTGTGGTTCTGCCCACCATCCATTTATTTGTATGGTACGCGGAAAGTTTACATGTACGCCATCATCTTTTTTAACGGCAGCATCTTCCCAATTCCAACCATCTAAAGCCATAACGCTTGATGTGCCGCTAATAACGCCACCACGTGGTGTAGCTTGCGAAAACAAAATACCGTTTGTACGCACAGTTGGTATAATTTTACTATCGCTGTTAAAAGCAACCAATGCGCGTATATGTGGGTTGTATCCGCCAACATCTTTAAAATCGTTTGTAGAACGTACGGCGTCAACCTCATTTAAACCCAAGGTAGAGTTTGGTGCAAAAAAACCAGGGTAAGCCTGTGCACCATTTAAATTAATAGTAGTATCGTATTTTAAAGCGCCTTCTTTTAATCTAACATTACTTCCATTAAGCACCAAATCAATTTTACCTTCTCTAAAACCAAGCATAGCATATTCTACCACTTGGCCGTTGCCCACATGAACTGTTAAACCGGTAATTAAAATAGATTTTGTTTGTTTAGGTGCCGGGTTTGGTTGTTGCGCGCTTGTATTGAAAACAAATGCAGTCACCAATAAAAATATAAATTTTGTACAATTAATTTTCATAAAGTCAAATGTATAAAAATATCTCTGATTTTTATGTTTTGGCATTCCGTTGATTTGTCAATTCGTTTTATTTTTTTTAAATGGAATTCATGAATGTTGAAAAAGCATTTCATAAAAAGGCTTTCTTGCTGCAATCTCTAACGCACATATAATGTAGCAAAAATTTTTGACATAAAAAAAATATTTTCTCTTTTAAATAAACGCAATAAATCTAAAAAACTGACCAGTTATTTGTTAAAACCGACCACTTATAAAGTTTCTCTGTAAATAATGTTGTTTTTCTGAAATAATTTGAGGCTTATTGCGTAAATTAGATTAACAAAGGGAATCTAAATAATAAACCTTAAAAAAAACAGAAACCATGAAAACAGAAATCTCCTCAAAAAAAGCAACCAGCGCAACGCTACTTGCTTTAATTGTTTCTGGTAGTGCTTTTGCGCAAACACAAAATAGCATTACTGCTAACGATGATTCATCTAACAACTTAACATTTGCATTATGCATACTGTTATTTATTGTTGGCTTTGCAGTGCTTATAGTGTTAAAAATGCGCGATGATAAAAAACACCCGAAACAAAATGGACAACATCAGCAGCCACATAGTTTACATCGTAATCATTACGGACACAAGCATCAATATCATCACTAAATTAGGATGATTGAAAAAGAAAACGGTTTTGACTATGATTTTGTCAAAACCGTTTTTTTTGCTAAAAGCTAACTTTACTTAACTCGGTTTTAACTTTATCAAATATTAATTTAAACCAAACGGTAAATTGTTCCGGGTTTTGCTTTAGTTGAGTTTCAATTTCAGTTAAGCTCAAATATTTATAATCAGATGCTTCTGCCGTGTTTAATTTTGGTAAATCATCACAGAAACCAAAAAATACATGGTCAAATTCGTGTTCGGTAATTCCGTTTTCAAGCTTCGCTAAATAAGTAAAATTAAAAACATATTTCAAATCGCAAGCAATTCCCATTTCTTCTTGTAGTCTTCTTTTGGCAGCATCGGCAGTGTTTTCAGTCGGTTTTGGGTGACTGCAACACGTATTCGTCCATAAATTAGCTGAATGATATTTGCCCGAAGCACGTTTTTGCAACAAAAGTTCTTTGCTTGAATTAAACACAAAAACAGAAATAGCGCGGTGCAATTTAGCTTCTGAATGTGCCTGCAATTTTTCCATTTTGCCAAGCTCATTATCTTGCTCATCAACTAATATAACGTAATCGGTGTTCAAATTGCCTATTTTCTCACAAAGTACACATAAAATGTATTAAATTTATGGTGTATTAAATGTTTACTATTTAAACTTAACAATATCATAAGATTTGTTAATTTTAGTTTCGTTAATTTTGTATTAATAATTGAGCGAATATCCTACACGAGCTAAAACTCCAAACCGCTTGAAACTAATTATAAAAAAGGATTGCGTAAAAAGCGTTTAAAAATAGTATTTTACTTTTTATTTCTATGTAGCTTTTTAAGTAAGGCGCAAGTGGCAATTAATGAGGTTTCTCAAGGCGCATCGGGCGCAAAGGAGTATGTAGAATTTGTTGTAATAGGCACGCCAACTTGCACAACCATACCATGCGTTGATTTGCGTAAGTATATTTTAGATGATAATAATGGCACGTTTTCGGTTGGCACCGCAGGTGTTGGTATTGCTAATGGCTGCATGCGTTTAACTAACGTAGCTTTTTGGTCATGCATACCTGCTGGAACCATTATTGTAATTTATAATGATGCCGATTTAAACGCGAGCATGCCTGCCGTAGATACTTCTATGACGGATGGCAATTGCAGGTTAATTATTCCTGCCGGGAGTTGTGGCTTGATTGAAAAAAATACTTTGTTACCAAGTACAGGATCATCTACATACCCCACAA
>JBDTJJ010000022.1:0-3040 GCA_039935895.1 Bacteroidia bacterium
CCAAAAACTTTTAAACGCCAACCGTTATATAAATTCAATCCTTTAGGGCGTGTGTTATCAAAAACGTACTCCATTTTTAAACCAGCCCAATTATCATATACGTTTTTTTGGCGAAGTGATTGATCATCAATTGCTGTATAAACTGTTTTATCATTACGATAGCTAAGTGTACCTCTAATACTGGAAACTTCGTTTATAGGATATTTTAATCTGTATTGCGCATCGTGCGTTAAAACTTTTATAACATACCCGTTATCAGTTACAGACGGCAACGATAAACGGTGCAAAAACAATTGTTTATCCCATAATTTTTTGCGGGTTTCAACACTAATAAAATATTCGTTATTAAGATTAATACCCATGCGCATACCGGCGCTAATTCTATAGTCTTCAAATAAATCGCTAGTAGCAATTTTTAAGAACCCGTTTAATCCCGGGTTAACGTAATAGCCAGTAAACTTTTGGTAGGTCTGACTTAAAAACGAATTATCAACTTGCGTTGTTATTTGATCGACTGCAAAATTTACATAATAATTTTTTTGTTGCGGAAACTGAAACGCATTGTTTGCCTGCGCTTTTGTTATAGCTGTTTGCCCATCAATTGGCGCAGAGCCTTTCTTAGAAAGACTCTTTTTATTTTTAGGAGTTACCGAGGTATTAAATGAATAATTATTTATATCAACCGCGCCCGAATTGTTTTCGGCAGGTGTTGTGCTACCACCATCTGATTGTGTTTTAGTAGCAGATGCTTTTGGCTTGGCAGCATAAATTTGTGCGCGCCTGTAATACGTATTTTTTAAAGGAGGATTTTTATCTACATCTGTTTTGCTAATTGGAGTTACGTACATATACTCTAAACCGTTTACATAAAAAATCTCGGCCATTTTGTTGGCTTTTAAGTTTATGTCTTGCTCAAGAATACCTGTTTTATAGTTTGAAATTGGATGCGCATTAAATACATATCTATAATGCTCTGTGGTATCTACCGAAGAAATTACACTATCAAGCTTTGCAACAAAGCGATTTTTTATTCCGTTTTGATCACACAGATAAGTAAAGTATCCGTTGTAAAAATCTTGTGGCTCGCTTTCTTGTATGTTTTTAGAATCGGTAACTCTATAAAGTAACTTAGATTTTGTTTTGCAATCGTATAAAAAGAGGTTATGAAATTTTGATTGCGGCAAATCAAATCTATCATTATCACTTTCTTTAATCGTATCTTGATTTCGGTTAGATGTAAACGCAATTTGATGTCCTTTATTTATAAAACAAGGTGTTTCATCATCCCAAATATCATTGGTAATTTGTTCTAAACCGCCGGCATTAACTTGGTAAATAAAAATATCGCTTTGTCCTTTTGCTTTTCTTACAGCACTCATTACAATCTTTTTTCCATCTGCATTATAGGAAAATGATTTTACTTTTTCTATACCCGTAATTGGTTTATCTACATGGCTTTTATCTTCAAGATTATATAACGATAAATAAATTATGCCTTTTTTTTCGTGAATGATAGCAAATGCTTTTCCACTTGGATGCCACGCCAACAAAGGATAGGTAAGATCGTTCAGGCGCTCAACTTTTGGCCCCCATTTAGCAATACGTTTTTCTTTTCCGGTGGTTAAATCTTTTAAATATACGCGGTGCTGACTCATTTCGTTGCGCGCATAAATTACCTGGTTTCCATCCGGACTAATTTTTAATTGATAATAATCTCTAAATGATTTTGGTTTTAAAAGAATAGGGTCTTGTTTAGGGAAAGTTTGTGTGCTATCTTTTTTAGAAGCATTGCGAGCTCGTGCATCAATCCATTCGTATAACAAGCCTTGCGTGTTGCTACCCACAACAAATGTAAACGCATTTTCTACATTGCGAGAAACCCTCGTCATATATAAAATGTTAGAAATGCTGGCTTCTCCATAGGATTCTGCCACGTGTTGCCACATACCATGTCCAACTGTAATAGCATCTTTATCACTTAAACGTGCAAGTTTATAATATCTATCAAAGTTTACACCATCGCTTACAATGTTATCAATATCGGTGTTCCATCCTTCAGAAAGATAGGCAACCAAACCTTTTCTATACCAATCAGGAATGTTTAAAAGGGTTCCATTTTTTACACGGTTACTTGCTCGCCCACCATAAAGCACATCGTTTACAAGGGCATCTGCAATGCCGGCTCTAATTTGCCTATCAAGTTCAGCTAAATTTCCATTAAAATAAACGCTAAGTTTTGTGCCAAGCATTTTGGTTGTACCGCCTGTATTGGTAACTAAATCGGTAGATAAACCAAGGTTGGTTTGTCTAAAATCGCCTTGATTACTATAAACTAATATTTGCAATTTATTATCAGCTTGATAATCTAATTTTTTTTGTAAATCTTTTAAATGATATTCGGTCCTGTAAGCAACGTACTTGGCAATATCTTTACAACCTTCGTAATAATAAACCTGGTAGTTTTCAAAATCGTAGTACGTCCAATAAAAAGGTTGGTATTGCACACGACTTTTACCAAACTCATTACCCATGCCATAATAAAATTGCCCGTAAAAAAATGTTGGAAACAACACGGCAATAAGTAGTATGTACCTCTTTAAATTTTGCATTTGCTAAGAGGTAAAAGTAATAAAATTTTAACCTAAAATAGGTGAAAATAATATAAAAATGGATGGCTTCTTAAACCGAAAAATGAGCCTCTATTACTTCTTTTATCAAGGTAATGGTTTCATACATTTCTTGGTCGGTATTGTGTTTTCCCAAGCTAAAACGAATAGACGAATAACAATCAGCATCACTTAAACCCATGGCTTTTAAAACATGCGATGGTTGCGCTAACGCCGAAGTACAAGCAGAACCCGCGGCCACACACAATTTGTGGTTTATTTTTGAAATTAGTTGATCTGCTTTTATACCACTAAAACAAATATTTGCCGTGTTATATAAACGATATTTTGTACTTCCATTAATACGAACGCCTTCTATATCCAATAAATAATGTTCAATTTTTGCACGAAGCACCGATAACTTGGTGTTATTA
>JBDTJJ010000023.1:0-12484 GCA_039935895.1 Bacteroidia bacterium
AACTACAATTTTCATCTTATGTATAATTTGTTAAATTCGTTTGTTATAAAGTTCAAAAATATTAAAAATTATGCTTGAATCGCCACTGCACGAACATCATTTATTAAGATATAAAGTTGAGATAGAAGACAAACCTATGAGGGCTTATTCTAAAACAGCCGTTATAGCTTTTTTTGATGAGAGCGATAAAAAGGTAATGGTGTTTAAGTTTGGTGTAATTAGTAATGAAGAAATTTTTGATAAGATAGATAAAGGCGAAGATTTGAATTTGAATAATGCTTACGTGCTTAATTTTTCATTGACAGATTACCGCGTTAGCAAAGGCTTAGATGATAGTGTGCACATTCCATTAAAAAACTTTTCGGCCAAAAAAACTTTTTTTGATTGTGATATAAGTAACGATTTTAGCTATGCTCGTTTTGAAGGAGACAAAGCCATTTTCGACTCGGTTATTTTTGGTAACGGAAGTAGCAATTTTAGTAACGCTATTTTTTGCGATGGAGATGTAAGTTTTAAAAAGGCAAAATTTGGAAGTGGAAGTACCAATTTTCAAAGCGTACAATTTGGAGATGGATTAGTTTCTTTTAATAATACCAATTTCGGAACCGGAAATTTATCGTTTATAGATTGTAATTTTAACAACGGTAATGTTGATTTTAGAAACACTTATTTTGGCGATGGCATTGTAGATTTTAAGTTTGCCAAATTTGCCAAAGGCGATGTAAGTTTTGAAAAAGCATCGTTTGGCAAAGGGAAAAAAGATTTTAAAAACGTAGAATTTGGTGGCGGTAAAATAGATTTTAGACGCACTGATTTTAACGACGGCGATGTCTCTTTTGATGGCGTTGAGTTTGGTGATGGTAAAGTTTCCTTTCGTAGCGCGCATTTCGGACATGGAGATAAAACTTTTTCACAAACCGATTTTGCCAAAGGCGAAGCTCAATTTGACTTAACAAATTTTGGAACAGGCTCTGTAAGTTTTAATAAGGCCAACGTAACCGATATTTCTTTTAAAGGTTGTGCGCTTAATTGTTATATGGATTTGCGTTTTAAATCTTGTCGTGCTGCAGATTTAAGTAACACCATTGTGCGCGATATTTTAGATTTAAATCCGGAAGATGAAAATGTAGTTATTCATATTTTCAACATATCCGGAATGCGTATTTTAGGGCGTATGTTTATCGATTGGCGCGCTAATAACGTATTTCATTTAATCTACCAACAAAACGAAACAACGCTTTTTCAAAAGGCAGAACAGTTTAGAATTTTAAAAGAAAATTTTAGAAATAATGGTCAGTATGAAGATGAAGATGCTGCCTACCTTGAGTTTAAACGTTGCGAAGCCAAAGCAAATTTAGAAGCCTCGCTAAAAGAAAGCAAACAAAATATGCTTTGGGCATATCCAAAATATTATTTCCAAAAATATGTTTTCGATTATGTTGGTCGTTATGCAACCGATCCTATCCGAGTGCTGTTTAATATGTTTTTAGCATTTTTTTCATTCAGTGTTTTATACTATGTAGTAACTGATTATTTTTCTGATTTTGGAACCGTAGCAACTACACTTCCTTCGGAGTTGCAACACATACATAGCTTCGGTAATTGTTTGTATTATAGCGCTATTACTTTTTTTACCATTGGTTATGGTGATTATTTTGCCGAAGGCTACCTAAAACCTTTTGCAGCTTTTGAAGGTTTTACTGGTGTGTTTTTAATGAGCTATTTTACGGTAGCTTTTGTGCGTAAAATTTTGCGTTAGTTTTTATTTGAGCGTTCCAGCGCTTTGTCAATAGAGCATAAAAACGTTGAAGTCATGCTGAACTTGTTTAGGAATCTCATGGAGATGTTGAAACAAGTTCAGCATGACGACGCATTAATTTAAAATATAGAAATCTCATTCGCCTTTTGGTCTTTTACATCACCTCCTATTGCTAAAAAACATTTATTTTAAATTTTCGTTTAACTATTTTTTAGTAACTTCGTTTTACATACTTAATTACTATGAAAAAAATCTACCTAATTGTAAGCCTTAGCATTTTAGCCTTAACATCTAGAGCACAATGCCCAATAACCATTAATGGAAACACTACCATTTGTAATGGCACATCAACAACATTAACAGCCACTTCAACAGCAACCAGTTATACGTGGAGTGTAGGTGCTGCAGGTTCAACTGTAACAGTAAACCCAAGCAGTACAACTACCTTTACCGTAATTGGTAGTGATGGCGTTTGCACAGATAGTGCCACTGTAACCGTTACGGTAAACGCTACACCAACCGTTACTGTAAATGCAAACCCACCGGCAATTTGTATGGGGCAGCAACCATCCATGCTTGGAGCATCTGGCGCAACTACCTATACTTGGTCTCCTGCATACGCACTAAGCTCAACCACGGGTTCTTTTGTAATAGCTAACCCAACAACCCCCGTTAATTATACCGTTTGCGGTACAGATGTTAATGGCTGTATGAGTTGCAATAATGTATTTGTGTTTGTAAATGCTCCGGTTACAGCATCTGTTACTACTGCGCCTGCCACCTGTGCAAATTGTAATGGGGCCGTAACAGCTAATGTAGCTGGAGGTACAGCTCCCTTTACATTTAATTGGGATTTTCATTTAGGAAATTTTATTACTACTCAAAGTGTTAACGGACTTTGTGCAGGTGGATACACTTTGCAGGTTACTGATGCTGTTGGCTGTAATAGTGATTATTTTGGATTAATACCGCAAACAAGTGGCATCTCAAACATCTTAACAACCATAACCCCTGCTGCCTGTGGGCAAAGCGATGGTTCTATTGTAATAGATTCGGTTATTGGTGGCGTACATCCGTTTAATTTCACTTTTTCTCATAATGGTGCAGTTTTTAATGCGAATGGAAACACAGCTTCTAATTTACCGGCAGGTGTTTATGTTGTCAATATTCAGGATAGTGCTACATGCGTTTATACAACTACAGTTACTATTAACAACTCTAATTTTACAGCGCAACTAACGCCAACAGCACCAGGTTGTAATATTTGTAATGGTGCTATTTATTCTGTTATCATAGGTGGCACAGCACCTTATACGTATGCTTGGGATAACGGCTCCACACTATCATCTATAAATAATTTATGTGTAGGTAATTATCAACTTTCTGTAATAGATAATGGAGGTTGTTTTACTTCGGCAAGCGTTCATTTAATTTCTCCAAATGCGCCTGTCATTTCAGTAGATTCTATTAATAATATTAGTTGTAGTGGCACTACCACAGGTGCAGCAACTATTTCTGTAACAGGAGGAAATGCGCCTTATACCTATTTATGGAATACAACACCAACACAAACTACAAATATTGCAACAGGTTTACAAAGCGGAGTTTATATAGTTACTGTAACAGATAATAGCGGCTGTTATTCTTCTCAAAGCATATACATAGCTAATGCAAATAATATTTATGCGTATCCTATGGTTACAAATCCGGTTAATTGCGGCATTAATGGATCTGCAACGATGGCAGCTTATGGAGGTACTGCGCCATATACATACGCTTGGAGTAATAGCGCAACCGGACAATCAGCTACAAATTTAAGTGTTGGTAATTATACAGTTACTGCTACAGATGCTCATGGTTGTAGTGGAGTGGGTTATGTAAATATTTTATCGCAATGTTTCAATATAATTAAAGGAAAAATTTATAACGATGCTAACCAAAATTGCATACAAGATGCGGGCGAAGCAGGTTTACCTAATATACCTGTTTCTGTTGTTCCTGCCTATTATTACGGATATACTGATGCTAATGGAGATTATATCATACAAACGCCAAATCTTGTAAATTCTGTCATCCCATACAATGGTTATTTACCCTACTACTCGCCAACATGCCCAACTACAGGCACATTAAGCGCAAACTTTACCACACAAGGCGATACTATAAGTAATGTAAACTTTGGTTATTATGCAAATCCAAATTATTTTGATTTATCTATTCATCCAGGCTGGACAACAGCTTACCCAGGTTCGCAAAAAACATATTGGATAATGTATCAAAACAATAGCGCTACAGCACAAAATGTTTTAATACGTTTTACTTATGATTCTATTTTACAATATGATAGCAGCCGTGTACCCGGCATACACTATCCCGCACAACATAAAATAGAATGGACTTTTAATAACGTGCCTGCTGGTGCGCAATGGAATTGGCAGACAGACCCATATGCTTATTTTACAGTGCCGGCAAGTACACCGTTAACTTATAGTCTTAATTCTTATTTTGAAATTTTGCCCATAACAGGAGATGCGTATCCTATCGATAATACTTATAGTTATTCAGAACCCATCACAGGCTCTCACGATCCAAACGAAAAAACAGTTTCGCCTGCCGGAAATATTTTACCAACAGATTCTGTTTTGTTTTATACGATACATTTCCAAAATAATGGTAACGATACCGCATATAGAGTTGTTGTTGTAGATACACTTTCATCTTTTTTAGATCCGGCAACGATAATACCCGGCGCGGCTAGTCATCCGTATGATTTTACTATTTCAGGACATGGTGTTTTAACTTGGACGTTTAATCATATTATGTTGCCCGATAGCGGAACTAACCAAACAGCAAGCAATGGTTCTCTTAATTTTACCGTAAAACAAAAACGCAACAACCCTTATGGTACGGTAATTAAAAACACCGCCGATATTTATTTTGATTATAACTCGGCTGTTATTACTAACACAACCGTAAATACTATTACTGCCACATCATCTATTAATAATTTTGCGACAAATAATATGCAAATGCTTTTGTATCCTAACCCAACAAGCAGCAGTGTAAGTTTGCAATACAACTTAAAAAACGATGACAATGCAGTTGTTGAGATAAGAAATATTTTAGGACAGCTTGTAAAAACAATTACGTTAAACAACAAACTAAAAGGCACACATACTGAAGATATAAATACAGCAGATTTTGCAAACGGTATTTATATGATAAAATTAATTAGTAATGGAATTCATCAAACGCAAAAATTAGTTATCGAGAAATAAACAATTAATAGTAAATTACTCTTTATCGTTATACTCTTTTTCTTTTGGAGGAAGTTTACCAAGTATTTTAAATTCCGTACGACGGTTAGCAGCCCTGCCTTCTTTGGTTTTATTATCAGCAATTGGTTTGGTTTCACCGTAGCTTTTGTGCGTAAAATTTTGCGTTAACGCTTGCCGTTATTATCTATAATCAAACTTTATTTTTTATAGGAATCCAAATCTCTTCTTCCGAGTTTGGGTCATTATTTTTATATTTCTCAACCATTATTTCAAAATGTGGCCGATCGTCTATCGCATAAGGCGAGTTTGGCAACCAAGAACTAAAAATATTTTCAAAAATTTTAGTGTCCGTATTTAAACCCTTGTACTGAAAAGCAGCGTAAAGTCCGCCGACTAAAACAAAAGTTTCCATTTCAACAGGTACATCATTAAAATCAGTTACTTCTATCGTTGCCCATTTTTCAAACGTATTGTTTACATTAAAATTGGCATAAAACATAGGTGGATAGATCTGCATCGAGTAAAGTTCTTCGCCGATATTATTTTTAATTTCTTTTCGCCTTGGCATAAAATTTTTCCAAAGTTCAACCGTATTATTTTTAGAAAAAGACGTAGTTATTTTCTTTCCAACCAGCTGTTTCTCGGCTAAAATTTTAATTTCAGGATTCATGAAGTGCCTTGTAAAGACTATTCCTTATCGTTGTATTCTTTCTCCTTTGGAGCAAGTTTACCAAGTATTTTAAACTCAGTACGACGGTTGGCAGCTCTGCCTTCTTTAGTTTTATTATCTGCAATTGGTTTGGTTTCTCCGTAACCGTGAGATTGTAAGCGTTCTAACGAAACACCTTTATTTACTAAGTATAACACTACGCCTTCGGCACGTTTTTTAGATAAACTGTTGTTGTAAGCATCGCTTGCTTCATCATCGGTATGAGAACTAATTTCAACAATCACATCCGGATTATCGTTTAAAAAAGCAAGAAGTGTTGTATCTATATCTTTTTTAGATTCGGGTGTTAATTCAAACCTATCAGTTGCATAATGCACATTAGTAAGCACAAAAGGTTTTTCGCTAATTTCCTTTAACGAAACTGTGCTTTGTGGTAATGCCTGTGAGTTTGTAATTCCTTTAGTAGTAAAAGAATTGGCAGTATTTAAAAATTTCTCTTTTTCGTAAACTAGTTTGTAATCATTTCCAGCTTCAACGGCCGTGTAATATTTTCCCTCGCCATCTGTTTCTACTGATTTAATAAAGATTGGATCGGCATCACCTGCTTTGGTATATA
The DNA here is from genome assembly GCA_039935895.1 of Bacteroidia bacterium. GTDB lineage: Bacteria > Bacteroidota > Bacteroidia > B-17B0 > Aurantibacillaceae > PALSA-968. The sequence goes on from JBDTJJ010000023.1 coordinate 6,324, forward strand.
AAGATACTTTGGTGTTTTTTAATGGATTTCCTTTTTCATCGGTAACAATACCTTCTACATTTAATTTTAAATATTGTAGTTTTTTAAAGGCGTAAATATCATCGCAGCAAGTCGGACTTTTTTTAGGAGCAAAACCACCTTTTCTATTCGAAACAAAAAACCCTTCTTCTTTGTTTTTTCCTTCTACATAATAAATATCATCATTGGTTGAATTGATGGGTGCGCCAATGTTTTCGGGTTCTGTAAAGCGTTTCATTTCGCCTTTGGCTTTAAAAACATCTAAACCGCCTAAGCCCGGCCAGCCGTTAGAACTAAAAAATAACGTACGATTATCGCCATCATAATAAGGTGTAATTTCATCGCCGGTGGTATTAATTTTGCTTCCGGCATTTTTTGGCTGACTATACGTTTTCTTTTTAAAATCGTAAATAATAAACCAAATATCTAAACCGCCTCGTCCGCCTGGTCTGTCGCTGGTAAAATAAATTACTTCATTTTGTTTAACCGATTCTATAGATGCAGCGGGCTGTGTGGATGTATATTTTGGGTTATTGATAATGTTATTAAGCGGCGCAGGTTCGCTCCAATTGCCATCATCTTGCTTGGTAGAAAGATAAATGGCGCAAATCATTTTGTTTTTCCAGTTTGGTTTGCAACGTGTAAAATAAAGTCGTTTGCCATCGGCAGAAAAAGTAGCATTGGTATTATTAAATCCTTCTTTATTTAAATCGTTATTATCATACTCACCGTTGAAAGTCCATTTGCCATTTACTTTTTTAGCGGTATAGAATTTTTTATAAGCACCAACTGCCGTATCAACTTCCGATTGAACGGTGTAAACTTTTTTATCGGTACGAATAGAGGAATACAACATGGTATTTGTATCCAACATTAAAGGCGAGTGCTCTACGTGAATTTTATTTATCGTGCTATCTAAATGTGTAACGCTTACTTTATTTAATTGTTTGGTAAATGCAATGGCAGAATCGCAACCTGTTATCTCAGCTTTCATTTGCTTTTTTAAATCAGATGCTTGCTTACCAGCACCGGCTTTCTTTTTAAATTTCGCAAATTGCTCTTTGGCTTTATCGCAATTGCCATTCATTTTAAGCATCAAACCGTAATAGTAAAGTGCCATTGGGTTACTATCTCCACTTAGTTTGCAGGCTTTATCATACCACTCTTGCGCGCTTACGTAATCTCGGTTTATTCTAAATGCTTCGGCTAACTGGTAAGCTCCTTTAGCATTGTTTGGTTTTAATTTGGTGTATTGCGTAAAGTATTCTTCCGCAGCATGATAATCTCCTTGCTTAATGGCTGCATAACCTAAACGCTTGGCTTGTCCGGCTTTTAAGTCTTTTGCTTCAAGGGTATCTTGTGCCTGAATGTAAAATCCAAACATCAAAAATAAAATAGTGAGGCTATATAAACGCTTAATATCTATCACAAGGAATTTGAGTTTTTGTTAAACGTGTGCTCATGCCGGTATAAATAAACGAAAGTTCAAATGCGCCGCGGTAGCTACTGGCTGTTTTAAGTTGAGAGATATTGAAATCGTAACTAACGCCGCCGTAATAATTTTTATAATTTGCTCCAATTACAGCGAAAAAGGCATCGGTTAAATTGGCAAAACCACTACGGACATAAGCGCCTACAAAAACAGATTTTTTAATAGAATAATCATCTCCTAACGAATAAAAAGCGCGTGCTCCGTATAAAAACTCAGAAGCTTTTTCGGTTCCCATCATACATAACGAAGGTTGAATAGTAATTTTTGGCAAAGCATACCAAGTTACACCTAACGATAAAACCTCACGAGCTTGTACTTTGTTTGTATTAGAAATAAAAGTTTCTTTAGGTGCATTTACGTGAAACATAGCAAAAGATGTAAAAAGCTCTACTTTTTTAGTCAGTTTTCTATCATAACCAACACCCCAGTTTAAATCGAAATAACTTAAGTTATATTTTAAATTGTTTTCGCTATTGGGAAGTGAACCATTGTAATTCCCAGTGCCCCAATCGAATTGATCAGGAAATGTTTCATCGCTATTAATGCTTTTAAGTGTATAACCGGGCTGAATACCTATGTGAAACGTGTTTTTACCAATAACTTTATGATACGCTAAAGACGCTTGAAATTTATTTACTTGCAAATTTCCACCCGATTTATCGTTAATGATTAATAAACCCACCGAAACTTTTTCGTTACGGATATAGAAGTTTTTATCTCCGCCGATAGACTCGGTTGTGTAGGGTTTTGAAACTTCTTTCCACTGACTACGAAAATTACCCATAACACGATAATCTCCATCATAATTACCTGTATTTGAAGGCGAAATGGTTAAAGGGGTAGAAAAAAATTGCGAAAAGTGAATATCCTGCGCAAAGCCAATTTGCAGCGAGATAGCGGTTGTAAGGAGTATTAAATAATGTTTTTTCAGAAAAAATAGTTTAATTGGATAAAGATAGAAAAATAAATTAATCGGTACGCTAATAATTAATAGTAACACTGCAAGTAACAGCGGGTGGAAGCAAAGGCACCATAATTGTTGAATCTACGGTACTACTGCTAATTCTATATTTAAACGGATAGAAATTTCCTAATGCCTGATAACCACTTGCAGAATAAGCAAAGCTTGCCGTAAAAACGGTAGAAGTACCCGCAGGAAAATTTGTTTGTGGAGTTGATCCAACATTTATAAAATTAATGGAGGCGCTAGATACAGAATTGATTTTTATATTGCAAGAAACATTAATCATACCAGTAAGAATATCTCCTATATTCAAATTTTTATTATTGCTTACGGAGCATCCCTCTGTAAACTGAGATTGATTGCCATCAGTTGGTATAAATAAAAGCGTATAATCTGTTCCCATCCATTGAGTGTTTGATTTTATATCAAAAGTTCCGTCAGCATTTGTCATATAATTTCCATAGTTAGTAGTTCCCTTGCTTCCTGGAGTAGAACTACCTACCCATAATTGTATTTGGCAAGGAATAGGAGATTTATCCCAAAAATTAAGCACGCGACCTTGAATTTCAATGTTTGCAGAAGAATTTTTTTTGCAAGAACATAACATCAAGCTACAAGTAAAAAGAATACATATAGTGAAACGTTTTAGCATAGTGTTGTAATAAAGGTAATCAAATTAATCTTTCACTCTGCTAAACCGCAATGTTTTTAGCATCCAATCTGGCAAAGGTTTTTCGGGTTTTCGTTTGCGGAGATCTAAATACCAGCCTAATTTTTTAAGAATGGGTATTTTAAAAGTTTCAACAAATTCAATCAGCGTGCCGTCCGGATCTTCAATATAGCTGAAATGCCCTGCTGCTGCACCCATTTCAAAGCTTGTTCCACTATCAACCGTAAATGGATGACCGGCTTCGGCACATTTAGTGCGCAAATCGTTCATGTTTTTTATATCGAAACATAAATGAATAAAGCCAAGATCTCCCCAAAAACGGTTTTCAAATATTTTGCGAGGAGTTCTGTCAAATACTTTAATCAACTCAATATAACTATGGCCAAGCATTTTAGAAAAACTGCCTTCGCGTGGTTTGCTATGTGTAAGTATAACTCTTCTGCATTTATTTTTTCCGGCAGGAAGATTTTTTAAATCATCAAATTCGCCCTGCCTGTCAATTAAAACTTTATCGTAACCTAAAATATCAGCATAAAATTTTATAGATTTTTCCATATCAGTAACACCTAAAACCGCGCCAATTGGTCCGCCTGTACTATGTTCGCTTTTGCCAAACATTTCAGTGCTTTCAATAATTTCAAACATATTTCCATACAAATCTTTTATATAAAAATGTTTTTGCTGGATAGGGTTTTCTGTTATTTCACTTAAAATAGTAATTCCTTTTTTGTTAAAGAATGCAAAACTTTCTTGTATGTTTTCGGTTTTAATTTTTCCAATTAAGATGCCTAAATCGCCCAACTCAATGTTAAAAGCACAAGGTTGTGGGGTACGACTTGTGTATTGCCAAATTTCTAATCCACCACCACCTTTACCACTAATAGCAAGGATTGCATGGCGTTGATGCGGCTTTTGTCCAGTATAAGGAAGCATTAAATTGGCTTCGGAAGCTTCATCCAAAATAGGAATATCTATACCTAAATTTTGTCTGTACCATTTAAAACCATCTTGCACATTTGGAACGCCTACGCCCAATTGTTGTATGCCCGATATGATGTATGCCATAAATTTGTAATTTGGCGTAAAATTAAACCAAAATTTATATGACAAAAATTGTTACCAAAGTTTTTATCATTATGTTATTTGTATTTAGCAAGCCACTTGTGGCGCAAACGGTTTCTACGTTTGAACAAGAGCACGCTAAGTTATTGAGCGATTACGTTGCTTTTATAGATTCTACTGAGAAAAAACAACCTTTTGGAAGCTATTTTCAAATACATAAACACAAGCATATTTCGTTTGTAGAATTTAAAGATGATAAATTAGTTTACCGAATTGCTAAAAAAGTGAAGGTTTACAAAAGTGGTGTGCGTTACGAAAAGATTGATTGGAGCATTCGTTATCCAAATAAGCGTTGGTATCACAAAATTTATGAAATAAAGCAGGTTGGCGCAAACTATCGTTTTATTGAACAAATAAATTACGAGTTTGGTAAAAAATTAATACCAACAAAAATCACGACAAGCATTGATGATAATTATTTGCGCATAAAAATTGTTAGTCCGGATGATAAACGAGCAACGTATTTATATGTTAAGCCCGGAAGCAGTTTGCCATTAACACACCAAAATTAAGCAGTTAATTACAACAAATTAAAAGCTTCTTTTATTGTTGGCGAAGAAAAAGTAAATCCTTCAGCTATAATTTTGTCATTACTCACTCTGCTACCTTCTAATAACATTACAGCCATTTCGCCTAAAATAAGTTTCATTAAAAATGCAGGCACGGCAGGCATTATAAAGGGTTTATGTAAGCTGCTTGCTAATGTTTTCATAAACTCATTATTGTTGGGCTGCTGAGGTGCAACTGCATTAAATATTCCGTTTATGTTTTGTTTGGCAATACAAAATTCAACCAAAGCGCTTAAATCTTTTACATTAATAAATGGCATAATTTGTTTTCCGCTTCCTAACGAAGATGCTAAACCAAAGTTAGTAAGCGGCATTAATTTTTTTAATGCACCGCCATCTTTTCCAACAACGGTTCCTAAGCGTAAAATTGTTTTTCGTTCTACAACATCGTTAAATAAATTGTATGCGTTTTCCCATTTCACACAACATTCAGCTAAAAAATCGGTGCCGGGTAAATCAGTTTCTGTAAATATTTTATCTGTTGTAACAGCGCCATAATATCCAATAGCAGAAATACCAATTAAGCCTTTTAATTTTATGTTTTTATGCCTTAATGTTGAGGCAAGTAACTCAGCACTTTTAACCCGACTATCAATAATTTCTTTTTTTCTTTTATCTGTCCAGCGTTTATCGGCAATACCTGCGCCTGCTAAATGAATAAGGTAATCAACGTTTTCTAAAGATTTTTCATCTATGTAGTTTTCTTCCACATTCCAATAAAAAACATTTTTGCTTAGTTTGGTTTTATTGTGAGATAATCCTTTTACCAAATAACCATGCTTAACTAAATGTGCGCTAAGGTGTTTAGCTACAAAGCCTCCATAACCTGTTATAAGTATAGTTTGTGGCATTAGTTCATACTTGGGTCTTGTGCTACGTTGGCAAACACTTGGTAGTTATTTCCTAAGCGAGCAATTTGCTCGGGCCAAATATCATCGGGGTGTTTATTGATTAATTCGGCACTATGAGAGTCTAATTGTCCCCATGCTTTTTCGCTTAACTCTTGTTCTAATTGTCCTTCGCCCCAACCAGAATATCCAATAAAAAAACGAATTTGTCCGGGTAAAATGGTTTTATTTTTTAAGCCTTCTACTATCTCTGTAAAGTTACCGCTCCAATAATAATTTTGCTGTATATGCACGCTTCCGGTAATTTGTTTGCCAACGGTATGCACATAAAATAATTGATTTTGAGATACGGGTCCGCCATAATAAACCGGCAAAGGCAAATCGTGTACATTGGGCACAACGTCTTTTAGGGTAAGAAACATGGGCTTATTCATAATAAAACCCAAAGAACCATACTTATTGTGTTCGGCTAACAGCA
>JBDTJJ010000024.1:0-7060 GCA_039935895.1 Bacteroidia bacterium
TCAAGTCAGTGCATTTATTACAGAGCAAGTACAAAATTTAAAAAAGGAAGACACTAAAAGTATATGTGCTTTTGAGTACATTTTTTTAAATCAATTTTGGACTAAATTTTAAATCATTTTGGTATTAATTGCAGATTAATAGCTTTTGATTACTTTTGAATTATTTATTATAATTATGAAAAAACTTATACTCTTTTGTTTGTTGTTTTTTGCAAAACAAATCATTGCACAAAGTGGCATTATTACTACTGTAGCAGGTGGATTTGGGTTAGGAAACTCTACAAACCTTTCGGTAATAAGTTCGGCAATGACAATAGATAATGCAGGGAATATATACTTTGTAGATGGCACTCAATTTAATAGCATTAGAAAACTAAGTCCTTCAGGCATTTTAAGTACTTATGCTGGTGGTGGCTTTGATTTTAATGGAGACGGTGGGCAATCTACCAACGCATATTTTCATACCCCAGCTGGAATTACTATGGATGTATTAGGAAACTTATACATTGCAGACCAATACCATAATACCATCAGAAAAGTTGATGTATCAGGGATATTAAGCACGATAGCTGGAAACGGAACCGGTGGGTTTTCTGGTGATGGAGGACAAGCAACTAATGCAGAATTAGATCAGCCCGCAACTATTGCAATTGATGCTTTAGGTAATGTATGTTTTTCTGACAATAACAATCAACGCGTAAGAAAAATAGATGCATCAGGGATAATAAGCACTATAGCCGGAAGTGGCTTGACTGGCTTTGGTGGAGATGGGGGGCAGGCCACTCAAGCAAAATTAACGTATCCTTCGGGCATTGCTTTTGATCCCTCAGGTAACTTATATATTGGAGAGTCTGTAGATTATCGAATAAGAAAAGTAGCTACTAGTGGAATTATAACTACAATAGCAGGAAACGGAATTAATGGCTATTCGGGTGATGGCGGACAGGCGACCTTGGCAGAAATAAACTACCCACAATTCTTAACTATCGATGCGTTAGGTAATATTTATTTTGCTGGCAGTAACGTTATACGTGAAATAAATACTTCATCAGGTATTATTACAACAGTAGCAGGAAATGGTACACACGGTTTTTCTGGCGATGGTGGGCAGGCAACTAATGCTGAGTTATTTGCCTATGCGGCAATAAATGATGCCTCAGGAAATTTATATATATCGGATAATACACGCATAAGAAAAGTAGATGCTACCGGTATTATTACCACAATAGCAGGAAATGGTTGGTTCGATTATGGTGGAGATGGTGACCAGGCAACATCTGCACAAATTCATTATTCTAATGGGGTTGTGCTTGATTCTTTGGGAAATCTATATATATCCGATAATAAACATATTAGAAAGGTAGATATTTCAGGCGTCATAACCACCTTAGCAGGAAATGGCTCCACGAACTTTTCCGGAGACGGAGGGTTAGCCACTAATGCTGGATTAAATAAGCCTTGTGGTATGGCAATTGATTCTAATAATAATCTTTATATAGCAGAAACTGGTCATAATTGCATTCGTAAAATAACTGCTGGGGTGTAATAAGTACTGTTGCGGGTGGCGATACAATAGCTGGTTACTCGGGAGATGGCGGTCCTGCAACTGCTGCACAACTTAATCAGCCAGGCCGTCTATTATTTGACAAGCTGGGTAATTTATATATTACAGACCAGGTAAATGGATGCGTACGTATGATTAACACATCCGGAATTATAACAACAATAGCCGGAGCAGGTAATTCTACTGGAGATGGAGGAGCGGCTACCCTCGCTTCATTGGGCGATCCAATAGGATTAGCATTTGACGCTTTAGGCAATCTATATATATCAGATTATGCATATCACAAGATAAGAAAAGTAACTACTACAGGAATTATTAGCACGATAGCGGGTAATGGAACAGGGGGAGGGAGTGGCGATGGAGGAGCAGCCACCGCAGCCTTACTAAACGGGCCTACTGATATTTGTTTTGACAAGGCAGGTAATTTATATATAACAGAAAATGCTGGTTCAAAAATAAGGATGATAGATACATTAGGTATTATAACCACTATTGGAAAAAACATAGGCCCCAATCTTCTTGGCGATGGCGGGCAGATAAATGCCGCATCCATTTATTCTCCATATGCTTTAGCTTTTGACAAACAAGGAAACTTATATTTTAGTGAGGTTGGTAGAAAAAAAATACGAAAAGTAAGTGGTTGTAATACGTCAATAAGCGTTTCTGTTACAGGAAATACCAATATTTGTAAGGGTATATCAACTACGCTTACTGCCAGTGGTGCAACTAGTTATATTTGGAGTAATAATGATTCTACAGCTACCATTACACTTAGCCCTACTGCTTCAAAAACATTAACCGTAATTGGTTTAACAGGTCTTTGTGTATCCTCTGCCAGTGTAGTTATAACGGTAAGCCCTCATTTAGTGGTTACTGGCACAAGCACTTTATGTCCTGGTAGCACCGCAACCTTAACTGCTACAGGTGCAACAAGCTATACCTGGAGTGCCAATGCAGGAAATGCCTCCGGTAGTTCTGTAACTTTAAATCCAATAAATACTTCTACCTACTCGGTTATTGGTTTTGATGGAACTTGTACCGATACTGTATTTCATACAGTTAATGTTATAGGCATTAATGTTGCAAATGGGTACCCTGGCAATATTAATAACCCTAGTAATGATAGTGTATGTGCTCCGGGTAATCATGATTTATATGCTCAAAATTGTGCAACTTATACCTGGAGTCCAAATGCAGGAGGTGGGCATTCTTATACAGCAATCGTTAGCCCAACAGTAACAACTACCTACTCTGTAACAGGCGTTTTAAGCGCTTGTTCACTTTTAGTAACAGATACAATAACCCTATATGTAACAAATAGTCCAACACTTTCAATCGTTTCCAATAAACCTGATACGGTGTGTAGTGGAACAAACATATTATTAACAGCTAGTGGAGCTTCTACATATAATTGGACTATGGCGTATTCTAATCTTACAGATTCAACATCTACTTTTTCTACTAACATAACATACCCAACCACTTTTACAGTAACAGGTTCTGTAAACGGATGTTATTCTCAAACAACTTATAATGTTTTTGCTCCCACGGTATATATTTATAGCAACGCCAATTTCTGCCTCGGCAATACAGCCACACTGCATGCTGGCGGAATGAATACATATACTTGGAGTGTCAACGCTGGTGGAACGACATCAGATTCTGCAGTAATAGCGCCCACAACTAATACTACTTTTTATGTAAAGGGAACGGATAACGCTACTTCCTGTCAGGATAGTTCATCGATAACTATTAACATAGTAACAGGATGTGTTTGGCCCGGAGATGCTAATGAGGATTTAGTAGTTGATAATCTGGATTTGCTTTCTGTAGGTTTAGAATATAATCACCATTATGTACAAAGAAATCAATTAGGTAATTTATGGCAAGGCTATAATTGTTCAACTTGGTATGACACATTAAGTAATGGAAAAGATATAAAATATGCTGATTGTAATGGAGACGGCACAATTAATATGAATGATACATTACCTATAAATTTAAATTATGGATTAACACACTTGGCCCGTACTAGCTCCCCTTCGACAGTGCAAAACACGCACCCCGATATGTATATAACATTTAATAAACCATCTTACTATCCGGGAGATACCGTTTTTTCAAATATCTTAATTGGAGATATTACAAACGTGCAAAATAATTTTTATGGGGCTGCTTTTACTATTAATTATGATAATACGCAGGTTAAACCTAATAGTGAGAGATTTTATTTTAATAACTCATGGGTTGGCAATATTAATCAAACAAAAATAAAATTTAGTAAAGTAGATGCCAATACAGGCACAGTTAATGCCAGCTTGGTTCGTACAACACATACCGATATTTCCGGGTATGGTCAAGTGGCAACCCTTCAATTTATTTTAAAAGACACGTTGAATGTAAATCAATTATATTTTACTATTCATAATGGCATAAAAACAGATTATTTAGGTACGTACTCTAATTTAAACACAGGGACAGATTCTGCAGCTATACTCAGTATAACATCTGTTAACAGCATAAAAAACAATAACTCAATAGCCATCTACCCTAATCCTACCAACAGTATTTTTTATCTAAAAACAAATACTATACTTGAAAATGCATTGATAGAGGTATATGATATAATGGGTAGAAAAGTAATGATAGAAAAAGTACAAGGTAATGTAACCGCTATTAATTTAAATACCTTAAACAATGCCATTTACCAAATACGTTTATTAAACAATAATGCACTCATTTATCAAGGTAAAATTGTAAAACAACAGTAATATTAAATATAAAAACTTGTTTCAGGACGAGAGATTTATCATAAAAAAAGCGCAAAATAATTTGCGCTTTTTCATTTTAAAAAGAATAAAATTTTACAATCCTAATGCTTCTTGGTCGATGTACATACGTTGTAAACCTTCTAAGAAATCGTAACCTCTATCGGCAGTGATAGTTTGTCCGCGTATGCCATCCATCAATCCACTGGTCATCATGTAAGCAACCTTAGCAACTTCTTCTAGTTCTATATGTGTACCCGGAATATCATATTTTGCAATAAATTCAACCCACTCATCGCCAAGCGTTGATAATAAAGAAGCTGTAATTACAGGACGCGTGCGCAATACGTTAAAAATAACACCATCATCATAAAAATGATACGTAAGGTATTTTACTAAAACTTCGTTTAATGATTTGGTAGCTGCGGCAAAATCGTAGTTTTTATGAAAACGATCAGGACCGTGAGAAGATAAGGCCAACACATATTTTGGATACGAATTAAAAATGTTTTTCATTTGGCGCGTATATTCAATCATTGGCCAGCAGCTGTACTCAATACTTTTTAATAAGTAGGCTTCGTTATAATCGTCCATATTTTTTACCAACGTAGTAAATGATACGTTAGAAATAAACACATCCAGTTTTCCGAAACGTTCTTTAATTTCAGTCAATAACTCAATAGTATCTTCGTTATTAATAACATCAGCTTGCTTTAAAAACGGAGCAGGCAAACCACGCGAAGTATATTCTTTTATAACATCTTCTTCTTCAATACTGCCCCAACCGTAGGTAATTACAACCTGATCGCCATGTTCGGCAAATTTCAAGCCCATTTCTTTACCAATACCTTTAGTGCCGCCGGTTATTAAAACCACTCTTTGTTTGTTATCTGACATAATTTTCTTGTATAGTTTTTAAAATTTCTTCTTCGTTAAACGTTAATTCGTGCATCATAGTTTCTATGCTGTATGTTTCTTCAAACATTTTGCGGCGAGCCATACTTTGGTATCTTTTTAAAACCGATAAAGCTTTGCGAGGTTTTTCGGCCATTGCTTCTGCAAGCTCAAGCGCTTTATCCATTACTTCTGCCTTTGGCAAAATATAATTAAAGTTTGTTTTGCCTATTAAGTTTTTACCTTGATAAAATTTGCCGGTGTATTGCATTTCTTGCGCAACAGCGGGGCTCATATAATGTTCCATCAGTTTGGTAATGCCCATGCCGGGTGTAAAACCCATATTCATAAACGAGCAGCCATACCTACTTTCTTCCGCCAAAATAGCCACATCGGCACACAAACCAAGGGCTAAACCGCCGCCAATAGCGTGGCCTTCCATAGCAGATATTACAGGAACGGGTATATCTAGTATCATTTTAGATAGTATGATATCTACCGGTTTTAATTCTCTTTTGCAAAGTTTTACTAAGGTATCTAAATCGGCGCCCGAACAAAATACTTCGGGTAAGCCTGTCATTAAAAGCACTTTAATGTCTTCGTTGGCTTTTACTTCGTTTAGGCAATTAATAAGGTCTTCAATAAAATGAGGCGTTAAGCCATTTTTACTGGCTGCATCAAGCATTTGCATGGTTACAATACCATCTGCGCTGTAAGAAAGCTGTACTAATTTATTTTTATGCAAAGATTGCGTCATTTTAACAAAAACTGAAGGGCAAAAATAGCAAATTATTAGATGTAAGGATAGTTTTTACCTATTTTGGAAGAAAAAAACCGTATTATTGGCATTATCGTATATTAAATGCGGCAAATAATTATTTGTTAAATTTATTGGAATTAAAATATGTGTAAAATTCCAATTTTTAATTAAATTTGCCCCTTTGAAAAAATAATTAATCATAAATAACAATTAAATCCAAAAATGGGAACAGAAGAAATTTTAAACGTAATTGAGAAACATTTAAAAAAATCAGTGCCGGGTATTACAGAAAAAGTTGATGCGTCTAAATCGTTTATCGATTATGGTGCTAACAGCTTAGATATTGTTGAAATTGTATCTGGTTCTATGCGCGAATTAAAAATTAAAATTCCTCGTACAGAATTATCTGACATTAAAAACATTCAAGGCCTTATTGACAAATTTGTAGCATTCGCTAAGTAATTATGAGCAACTCTTTTTTAGATTTTTCTGGTAAGGTAGTCCTTATCACTGGCGGTACGCGTGGTATTGGTTTAGAATCTGGCTATTCTTTCGGTAAAAGAGGTGCGCTTTGCGTGCTTACTTACAGTTGGGGAGATCATGATGAAAAAGCCATAACAGCCGATTTTGAAAAGCGTGGCGCGCCAAAACCTATTTTTGTACAAGCCGATGTATCTAATAATGAAGATACCAAAGCTTTGCTTGAACAGCTTAAAAAACAAGGAATTTCTAAAATAGATATTTTTATTAGTAACGTATCGGCGGCTCAGGTAGTAAATAGTTTTGAAGATTATTCTTTAAAAGGATTGAAAAAAAGTATTTCCTATTCTGCTTGGCCCATGGTATCTTATAGCAAAGAAATTTTTGCGGCCTTTGGTCATTATCCAAAATACATTATTGGCGTGTCTTCAACCGGTCCAACTGATTATTCTATCGGGTACGATTACGTTGCCGCATCAAAAACTGTAATGGAAGTATTTGTAAAATACATTAACTATCGCTTGCGTAAGCACGATATTTGTATCAATGCAGTACGTTCTCGTGCTATTAAAACACAATCTTTAGAAAATACGT